>JAYSVZ010000044.1:0-8323 GCA_043718305.1 Planctomycetota bacterium
GATGGCCCCATCGCGGCATTCGATGCGATAGTGATTCCATTCCGGCGAGGGCTTGGAGCGCTCCTCGGTCGGAAAGGCCCGCCCGCCGCCCCCGCGACCATTGAGGGGTTTCAGCGTCGCTCCATGAATCGGGAAGATGTCACCGTGCGTGGTGTGTCCTTGGCCCTGGCCATAGGCGTTCTCCAACACTTGCACTTCGATGCTGCGATGAAACGGCACCCCCTTCGCAGTGATGTCGTCCGCCCAAATGAAGATCCCCGCGTTCCCGCCGGGGACCATGTGCCGCCACTCGACTTCCATGATGAAGTTTTGGTACATCCGCTCGGTACGAATCTCCCCGATCGGCTTCCCGGTACAGACCAGCATCTCGTCCTTCACGCTCCACGTCTGCGGCGGCGTGTTGACCAACACCCAGCCGCTGAGATCCTTCCCATTGAAGAGGGGTTGGAACTGGTCTTCTCCGAAGCTCGCCGTGTCCACACACAGGCCGATCAGAACCGAGAAGGTCAGCACAGACAACATCGATCGAAACATCAGGAGACCCCAACGGGAGGGAGAACGGACTGACCACCGATCAGCGAATACTCCCGGCAGGTTATCCAGCGGACGGTGAGTTTTCAAAACCAGGGAACACTCGGACGGCGAATTTCCTGCCGAGATTCGAAACTGGCGAGTCCGACAAAAGTCCCTGCCGCGTGGGCTTTCGCCCGCGCGCGCGCTATCGTCAGGGAAAGCCCATGCGACGGGTGTCGTTGCTTTTGATCGTGAAGATCAAGGCTTTGCGGGGATGACGTAATTCTTGGCCCATCCCGGAATTAGCCGGTGGTTGAGCGCCAGCGACACCACCGGAAAGCGTCTGGGGCACCGGTGGTGTCGCTGGCGCTCGGCCACCGGCTCATTTCTGAGACCCCTACCGGGGTCGGGCAGGCCGACTTTCACTCTCCATCGACGGGTGGCCGGAATTCGCGGCTAAAGCCCACGCGATTCACGCGACTCCTCGCAGCCGTATTCACTCGCTCTGGCGGTCAAATCCAGTTAGTGTTCATTCACCAGCGCAATCCGATGGCGAAGGCACGTGCCGAAGCATCGCCTCAACTGACCGTGGCTTGCCCTGACCGTACCCGAAGACTCTGAGCATGACCTCGCATCCTGAAAACAATCCCCGTCGTGACGATGACCAACCGGAGCCGATCCATGGGCAGGTTCGTCACTCTCAACTGAGTGCGCGGATCAGCGATGAAGTCTCGCTCGGTTCCTTCAGCAATGGAGTGATGGTTCTGACTGGACCGTTTGAATTGGTGATCGACTTCGCGATGCGAATGGGTGAGACACAACGGGTCGTCTCACGCGTGATCCTGCCCATTCCGGTAGCCCGGCAGTTTGTGCATGTGTTGCAAGAGAATATGCGGCTGTACGAGCAGAACTTTGGCGCGATCCCGGCGATGCCGCGCCCGAAGAACCCTGAGCCATCAATGCCAGCTTTTGAACCGAAATCGAATGAAGGTCAGATCGCCGGAGCTGGCATCCCCTCACCGTCGATGGAGTCGATGAAGTCGCCCAACGCCCAGCCATCGATTGATGACATCTATGATGACCTGAAAATCCCCGAGGCGATCTCGATCGGTCGCTACGCGAACGCCGTGATGGTTCGCCATTCGGGCACCGAGTATTGCTTCGACTTCATCGCCAACTTCTACCCGCGATCATGCGTCACCTCGCGGGTCTACATGGCGATCCCGCATGTGCCGCCAGTGCTGGCGTCGTTGCAACGGGCGATGCACCCGTCAACGGGGGGGCAGACGGGCGGAATGCCGGGGCCATCGGCGAATTGAGGGCCGTGCCTCGTCAAGGCTTGATTTGTGGGTTGGAGTCCAGCCTTGAGGCGGCTTTAGCCTGTCCGGTCAGGCTAAGGACATTGTCAAAAACAACTTCCCGTTTTCACCCGTAGGACTTGAACAGAAGGAAACGAAGGAAACGAAGGGGCAAGTTCGAAGTTTCTTCGTGACCTTCGTTTCCTTCTGTTCACAATCAAATCGGGAAGTTGTTTCGAGCCAGTTCATTAGGCTGTTCCGGACAGGCTAAAGCCTGGACTCCAACCCCAATCTGGTTGGTTTTCCGCCTTCCGCCTGCTGAGGCACTGTGGTACGTACATCCCTTCAAAATGCATGGGCGAGACGCACATGTCACGTGATTCAAAAGGCTGTTAAGCTGTGCGCTCTGGCGGGGAGTTTCTCACGTCGCGCCGAATGAATCGCGATAACTGACGCATCAAGACTCAGGAATTGTGCCTGGAGGCGGGCTTGGCCGTCCTCTGAGGGCGTTCCGGACCGCACTTGGAAAGCGACATTCCCCATGGACGGTCAGAAGACTCCCGACACGGTCATTTCGGTATTGCCGCCCCGCGTGCTCAAGTTCTTGGCCCGATCAAGTCGGGCTCGACCAGGGTCGATTCTGGAAGTCGGATCACTGCGACCGACCGCATTGGCGGACTGGGGATCGATCGGGTTTCAGCCGTTGGTCCTGACCGATACTGCCCCCTCGACCCCCGCCCCCAGCGGGCAAATCCTCATCGGAGATGTGGCGGGCGGGATGCCCGTCGCAGCTCATTCCGTCGAATGCGTCGTGATGCGGTCCGCCCGAACCTTTGACAAAGGGCTCGGCTCTCCGGAGTCATTACTGGGGGCCGCCAATCTGCTCTCGTGCCTGAAGTCCAAAGGGGCCATGCTGATTCTCGGCCACCCGGGAACCAGTTTCGATGGCTGGCGGACGCTGATCTCGGGACTCCCCGTGACTGCGACCGAGGTCGCTTACCGCGACGGGATCGGCTGGTGGCTCAGCTTGCAATTCCTCAAGGGAAGCCCGCAGATTGAACTGTCCGCCCTGCGGCTTGAAGTCGGCCCGGATCTGATTAGCCGCCTGCAATGGCATCGCTTGGTTCGCGAGATGATTCTCAAGCGATCCCAGCAGCGGGCCGCCGCATAGCCATCGCCGAACGCTTCGGTCCTCCACTGTATAATTCATACATCACCCGAATAATGCATCACCCGTGGCGATCTTCGCCCAGCCGCCCTCCTCCGCCCCAACGGGGCAGCCACAAACCAGCCTGGGGCAGAGCGACCAGCGGGAGCGCCGCCCCAGGTTTCGGAGTCCCCCACCCCCTCAGCCCTGAAAGGGCGAAACAAGGAGCTGGGCGTCGCATTGTGCCGCCCTTTCAGGGCTTGCCGAGCATGGCGGACCCGATTCCCAGGGCGTGGCCCTGGGCTGGTATGTCGGTGCCCCTTCGGGGCGGAAGCGGGGAGCGTTCCTAGGACGAGTGCGAATTGCGATTCAGACTCTGGTGATGCGGGACTTCAGCGGTGGCGGACTGATATTCTGCCAGCATTAGAGGCACGAGCTTCACTCGTTGGGAGGATTTTCGGAGCTTCCTGATGCCAAATAAACAACGGCGGACCACAACCCGGCATACTTGAATGTCGGGTCGATGTAGTACTCGATCACATAGAACGCAAAGTAGTAAAACCGGCAGAAACACCACACCGCCAGACTATGCAGCACCACTGCTCGGAGCGTGGGACGATCGAGCAGCAACAACCCGCTGGCCATCGCCCCCGCCAGCAGGAACATTGCCCCCTTGGCGATGATCCAGCGAGCATCCTTCAGGTCACCAAACATCGTTGGCACTCCTGGATCAATCCAAGTGTCCAAACTGCCCGCTGTCGACGCGGCTGTCCTTGGAGATGATGTCGGGGCCTTTCCCGCAACGTTTCTCGTAGGTTCCATCTCCCGCTTTCACGTACTTCGTGAATCCCTGCTGGCCGAGTTTCTTCTCGTCCTTCATGCGGGTGCTCATGGCACCGTCGGACCACGAGCCACCGATGAACGGCGGCTGAATCACGCGGCGAATCGCTTCGCCGGTGTCGGGGTGAACCGTGAGCGGCTTCTCCGAGATCCGCTGCACGATTTCAAAGGTCGGTCCCGGCGCATCGTCAGGCTGAATAATCTCGTAGACATAGACTGGCATCGGACACCTGCTTCCGCTTGTTGGTGCGGCCACCCACCACACGACCGCTCACTCCATTCTATCCCATTGTCGGCTGGGGGATAGATTCGGAAGCTCGCGCAGCACAAAACCCGGTGAAAGCTCCCGAGCGTGGCTCGAACTTCCAACGGGTTATGAGTGATGCCGCCAGTTGGGCGACAGCGGCCTACTTTTCGTCGGCCTACTTGTCATCAAGAGTGAACGGAGCCCGCACGACGGGCTTCACCACCAGTCCGCTGCGGATGTGCTTGACAGCCACCTTGCGGCGGACGATCTGGCCATCTTCCATGATCCGAACCGATTGGACGTTCTGATGGAACTTCCGGATCGTGATCCCAGTCGTTTTGCGACCGTTACCGCCGAGGTATTTCGCCTTACCACGCTGGCACAAGCTGCGACCAGCTCCCGGCTTGTTATCGCCGTAGAGGGCCGTCTGCTTGGCCCGCTTGATCCGCTTGTTCTTCTTGAGGGTGCTCATGAGAGACCTGCTGTCGGGAGGGGTCAGTCCCACGGTGGTGGAACGTCGCCTCGGGGTTTTTCGGGAAGTCGGGCAGTGTAATGGGGGCGACTCCACCTTGCAAACCGGCCTCGAGGGCAAACCATTGGCGGAGCAGGAATTCCAAAAGCATTGCTTTCGATGCGTACGAAATCCAAGGATCAATGCGGCTGGATAAGCCGTGACGGGGGGCCGCTGAAAACACGCATCTTCATAACATGCTAATAAGTAGTAGGTTACGAAGACATATTTCGCCATCCTCGCTCGCCCAGTCGGCGAGCTGGCATGAAGTGTGCCTTGCAATTCGATGAGTCCCAGCCCGACTTGGTTCGTTCAACCCATCACCCCGCAAAGGCAGCTCAAACCCATGCTCGTTCTGACTCGGAAAGAATCCCAGGTCATCCTGATTGGCGACGATGTCGTCATCCGCATCGTTCAATCAGGCAAATCGACGGTCCGGATCGGTATCGAGGCCCCGCAGTCGACGCGGGTGATTCGCGGAGAACTGGAACTCGATGCGGATGCCGAACCCGCCATTCTTCGGGCCATCCGCCCCACGGGAGGAGTCGATCGGCGGAAAACGCCGTTTGCAACGACGACCTATCGGCAGGTCGGTGATTGATCTTTACCCAATTTGCGGGTTGTCGTACCGTTCCTCAAAGATTGTCGAGGAGCCAAGGACCGCCCCTCGCACTGTCACGGAATTCGAGCGGATGCGAAAGCCGCTGAACCGCAAGCCAATCAGGCGACCCGTCGCCGTCGGAAGGAGCCGAAATTCATGCCCCGTCAAACTCTGATGTTTGCCCTGTGTGCCTTGATCGCCGTGGGAGCTGGTGCTGCCGGATCGTGGTTGACCCGAGCCAAGGGAGGGGTGGCTGTCGTCGACCTCGATAAGGTCGCCAAGGAACTCGGCCGCGTCGATGCCATGGAGAACGACCTTCGTTCGGCACAGAACACGCTTGCCAATCAGTTGTCGAACGTCCAGAAGCAGGCCATCGAACAACTCACCGAAATGGAGAAGGGGCTCGGCGAAGCGCCAGATGCTGAAGAACTCAAGAAGTTCAAAGCCACCGCCCAAGCGACCCAGGTGCAGTTCAATGGCTTGCAGAAGCAGGCGATCTCCAAGATTACCCAACGCCGCGATCTGCTCGTGTTCGGATTCCGCCAGGAAGCCCGTCCAGTCGTCGAGAAGATTGCCAAGTCCAAGGGGGCAGCCACCGTCATCACCAAGAACGAAGCGTTCACCTTTGACAACACCGTCGACATCACCGATGAAGTGATCGCCGAAATGAAGGCTAACCCTGCCAAGCCTTCCGTGACGGCCCCCGCTGCCACAGCTCCCGCCGCAGCCGCCCAAGGCCAGGTTCGTCAGGCTTCAGCCACGACGACCAAGCCCACTGCTCCCGCTGCAAAGGCGACTGCCGCCCCCCGCAAGAGCGAGTAACGATCGCCTTGGTTCGGCATCTGATCGCAGAGCGATCAACGACCATTCAAACGCCTCGCGAATCCCATTGGATCCGCGAGGCGTTTCGTTGGATGGGGACTATTGAGAGCACTTTCGGCATGGGTCTTCCGTCGAGGCGGTCAGCCATCAGCCAGAGATCATTCGGGAGTTGCCGCGCTCCCCAGCCCCTCACCAGGGGCCTGTTGAAAAAGCCCCGTGGCACGGGCGTCCCGCCCGTGAATCCCTGAGAAATCGCATGGGCGAGACGCCCATGCCACTGACTTCAACAGTCTGCCGGGGGATAAAATCTTCTGCCGATAAGCCTTCTGCTCCGGGCCTCCGTGTCTCAGTGGTGAATTCCGGCCTGACAGCGTTCCCCGAACGCGGTATCGTCCGGTTTCAATTCAGGCCTCCCAGGAATCTCCCGATGCAACAGACCGCTCTCCACTCTTGGCACGCAGCTCGCGGAGCCAAGCTGGTCGACTTTGCCGGGTGGCAGATGCCGGTGCTCTACACCTCGCTGGTCGAGGAGCATCTCGCCGTGCGGCAGCGGGTCGGGCTGTTCGATGTGTCGCACATGGGCCGGCTTCAGTTTAGGGGGCCAGATGCACACTCATTTCTGGAGGAAGTGCTCACCACATATTGTGCGAATCTCAAAGATGGCGATGTGAAGTATTCGTTGGTCTGCCAGGAGTCGGGCGGGATTCTGGATGATGTGCTGCTCTATCGCCGAGGTGCGGAGTGGCAACTGGTCGTCAACGCCAGCAACCGCGAGAAGCTGTTAGGATGGTTCGAGACGCACCGTCGCGGGCGGTCGATTGGTCTGGTCGATGAGACCACGACCACGGCGATGATCGCGGTCCAGGGGCCGAAGAGCGTCGAGTTGTTGACGTTACTCGGAGCCGGGGCGGCAACGAGCTTGAAGTATTACACGTGTACCGAGGCCCGAGTCGGCGAGATCGCCTGTGTCGTGAGCCGGACGGGCTACACCGGCGAAGATGGGTTCGAGCTGACCTGTGCCTCCGAGCGGGTGGTTACGTTGTGGGAGCTGTTGATGAGCGAAGGGGCGAGCTTGGGGATCGCTCCCTGCGGCTTGGGCGCGCGCGACACGTTGCGATTGGAAGCGGGAATGCCGCTGTATGGGCACGAGATGGACGAGACGATTGACCCGTTCACAGCGGGCTTGGCGTTCGGCGTGCGGATGGGGGCCACGGGGAAACGTGAGGACTTCATCGGTCGTTCTGCCCTGGAGGCGATTAAGGCCACTCCCACCACGCGAAAGCGCGTCGGGCTGAAGCTCGCTGGCAAGCGCATCCCTCGCGAGAAGATGCCGATCCTGCACGATGGGCAGCCAGTCGGGATCGTCACCTCGGGGACGCAGTCGCCCACGCTGGGGTGCCCGATCGCCATGGGATACGTCCCCGTCGAACTGGCCACACCAGGGACGACCGTGCAGGTCGAGATTCGAGGAACCGGAGAAGCGGCAACGGTGTGCGCCCTCCCGTTCTATCGCCGAAACGGATGAGGCGTCTCGCTCTCCCTCAGCCGAGTTTGTGCCTGGGTGGCGATTCGGAATAACCTCGGACGGACACGCCCACGGCTGGGGTATCAACGAAAAGAGGAGCCCCTTGATTCAAGGGGCTCCTCGGAAATCTGTCAGCGATTGCTCGGAGCCATTGGCCCGAACATTCTCACTGCGTTCGCTACAGGATCACATTCTCGACGAGGTTCCGCACGTCGGTTGCGAAGATCGTTCCCGGAGTTCCGGCGATCAGTCCGCGAGCCGTGTCGTTTCCGGTTCCTCCGTTGAAGTTGTCCACGGCACCATCGTCCGGAGTCGCGGTCGTTCCACCGGTCATCAGGTCGTCGTCGGCACCACCACTGATGTCGTCCGCACCCACCCCACCGATCAGGATATCGTTCCCCGCTTCACCCAGGATGGCATCGTTGCCAGCCCCAGCATCGATCGTGTCGGCCCCGGCTCCACCCGCGATATAGTCGGCGAACGCGGACCCGGTGATGATGTCATCGCCACCCAAGCCGTAGATCCCCTGTGCGATGAACCCGGTCAGACTGGCCGACACGTCAATCGTGTCTGCCATGTTCGAGCCGTTGATTCTCTCAAAGTTGCTGGTAGCGGCCAACACCCAGTTCACGGCGACAGCGTTGCTGTCGGCTTGGAGGCTGTCAGTGCCTGCCCCGCCGGTGAAGAACGCCGCACCATCGTCGTCCGAATCGGCACTGATCGTGTCATCTCCTCCCTCGCCATCGACGGAGTCGGTGCCTGCACTGCCGCGAAGGGAGTCTGCATCAGCTCCTCCATACAGCGTGTCAGCCCCATTGC
>JAYSVZ010000431.1:0-4806 GCA_043718305.1 Planctomycetota bacterium
GAGCGAAATCCCGATAAGGGGGCCGAGCAGTTTGTCAGTGCGCTGACTCGCGAAATGGCCACGGCGGGTGCCGATTTACCAGTCGTCGTCGTGCTCCCCCGCGAGTCGGTCGTCATTCGCTTGTTGCAGTTGCCGACGGTTCCGGCGGATGAGCTTCCGGATCTGGTCGCGTTTCAGGCCGCGTCCAAGTCCTCGACGCCGACCGCCTCGCTGGTGGTTGACTTCGTGCCGATCGAGGAGTCGCCCACCGGCTCGACCGTCCTCGCGGTGACCCTTGATACCCCGCGTGTCCAGCGGATTCGCGATCTCCTCACCAAGGCCAATAAAACACTCATCGGGATCGAGGTCAGCTCGTTCCTCCTGGCCGAACTCGTCGCGCGGGCCGAGGAGCAGGCCGGAACGGCCTCCGTTCCGACCCTCGTCGTCGCCCAGAGCGGAGACCGCGTCGAGATCGCCGTTCTCGATCGCAACCGCCTGATCGCTGCCCATGCGACATGGCTTCCCGAGGGGGATGCCAGTCGGCACGTGTCACCGCTGCTGATGGAACTCAATCGGTGCCTGGTCTCACTCGATCAGACCCATCCGGGAGTCGATGTCGATCAGGTCTACCTGATCGAAGAGCAGCAAGCCGACCCAGCCGTCGGAGCAGCCATCCGCGAACGGTTCGGCAGCAAGGTCCATCGCCTGGCACTCGAGGCATTCTGCCCCGATGCTCCCGGCATGTGGCGGGTGGCGACTGCGGCGTTCCTGGGACGGGGACTGGGCGAGACGGGACTCGTTCCCCGAGTCAACCTCGCATCCCCCCGTCGGCCCGCCGCCAAGCCCGATAATCGTCGCCGAAACGGGATTCTGGCGGGGGCAGCGGCGGTCTTGTTGCTCGGTGGGTTCTGGTGGAACTTTCGGTCGCAGATGGCCGAGATGAATGAGGCCCTGGGTGAGGCCACCGCCGAATCGGTCGATATCCAGCAAGACCTGGAAGCCGGAAAGCCGGACCTGGCGGCGGCGAAGCTGCTCAATGACTGGTCGAGTGGACGGCACGATTCGCTGGCACAGATGGATGCCTTGCACCGGCTGTTCCCGGGCACGGAAACGGTCTATCTGGCCGACATGAAGCTGACCCCAGCGAATGGATCGAAGACCACGATCGTCGCCGAGGCCCGGGCTCGGGAGCGGGCCGATCTCATCGATTTGGCGCAGCGGATGGCGGAGGCTGGGTGGAGCGTCAAGCCGGTCACGCCACTCGAAGGGAAACGCGACCCCGACTACCCGTGGCAGATGAAAATCGATGCCGAGTGGAAGGCCCCGCCGCCTCCGGTGGAACCTGTTAAACCGCCATCCAAACCGACTGCCGCTCGGCCCTTCACCTCTCCCACGTCCTACATCTAACCGAGGAGCAGTCGCATGGAACAACGCGAAAAACTCCTCGCCGGAGGACTCGGCATCGCCGTCGCTCTCTGGGGCGGGATGTCACTCTATGAGAGTCGCTACAAGGCCCCGCTCGATGCCAAGGAGCAAGCCGTCTCCTTGGCTCAAGAGACGGCCAATAAAGACCGTGCAGCGCGGCGCAAGCTGCTGATGGCCCAGAAAACAGTCCGTGATTCACGCAGTGATAGCCTTCCCCCCGACAAGATCGACGCCCAGCGGCTCTACGGCGACTGGTGCTACTCGCTCGCCGAGTTGAGCGGGTGGCGCAACTTGGTCCAGAAGCCTGAGTCGACCGGACCGGTCGGAAAGATCGGATCGCGCATCCCCGTAACCGTCACGGGGCGGGCCACGCGGTCGCAGATCGCCACCTTCGTCTGGCATTTTCAGCAGACCGATCTGCTGCACCGGATCAGCGCGCTCGACATGACCAGCCTGTCGAATGACGGCGATCCGGAGTTCAACGTCGTGGCGCGGCTGGAAGGGATCGCGATGAACGATGCGCCCTCGAGAGGGCGTTTGTTCCCCGAGGCCCGCCTCGCGAAACCACTCGATGCCACGTCGAAAACGATCGAGGTCGCGCAGCTCTTCGACGCGGTCAAACCGCCCTTCCGCGTACGTCTCGATCGCGAGTTCCTCAACGTGACCGAAGTCAGCGGTACGACCTGGACGATCGAACGCGCTTTCGATGAGACCATTGCAGCCGCTCATGACGCGGAGCAAACAATCCAGTTGGCCCCGACGAAGGTCTTGGCCAACGACGCCCCTTCGCGGGCGGAGGTCACCGACCTGCTGCTGACCAAGAGTGTCTTCGTGAAGCCAGCCCCGCCGGTCGAGTTCCGGCCCCGCATGGCCACGACGGTCTTTCCGCCGATGACGCGGGGCCAGCCGTGGACGGCGGTCCTCAAAGCCGACGGCTGGGCCCCGAACTGGCCCGCCCCGGTCTTCATGGTCTCGGGCGCACCGCAAGGGATGACGATCAAGCCGACCGGCGAGGTCACCTGGACCCCACCTCCGGAACTCAAGGCCGGTGAGTTCAAACCGAAGTTCCTGGCCCGCGCGGGCGAGGTCACCAAGTTTGAAACCGAAGTGACTCTCATCCTTCGCGACCCGAACCGCCCTCCCAAGTTCGATCCGGTCCAACCGCTCAAAGCCATCGTCGGGCAGGCCCTGACCTACGAGGTGGCTGCAAAAGATGAGGACATCGACACCAAGCTGACCTACGCCCTCGCCGGGACGATCCCGCCCGGGATGGTGATCGACGCCAGCAATGGGAAAGTGACTTGGACTCCGCCGGAGACACAAACTGCCGGCGACATCGCCTTCCAGATCACCGCCACCGACAACGGCACCCCGCCGACCACCACGGCCCAGGAGATTAAAGGGAAGGTTGACGATGACCATGCCCTGTACACGTTCCTCATCGCCAGCATCGACAAGGGCGACAACCGCCTCGCTTGGCTCTTCGACCGCTTGGCGAATACCAAGATCGAGGTCCGCATGGGAGACACGATCAAGGCCAGCGAAATGGAGTTCACCGTCGACTCGATCGATAGCGGCGGCATCGCGATCCGCGCCGGAAAACAGCGGCTGCGGGTGAATTTAGGCCAACACTTAAGGCAGGCCAAAGCGTATCCCCCCGAGGCAGCCGTTCCGCCGCCACCCCCGAAGGCGGAGAGGATACAGTTCAAGGGCGTGCGGCCAGAAATCCGATCCCCGTAGGACGGGCATTCCTGCCCGTCCCGGAACGAAGGCCAACCTCCCGAACCACTCCGTCCGGCCTTTCGTGAGTGATGCGTTCGCTCGGGACGGCCTGGAAAGGCCGTCCTACTGGTAGGAGTCTTCTGGCCGCTCGCCAAAGGGCAATAGCGAGTGCCTCGACGGGGACGACCTCCGGCTCCCCTCTCCCCCCGGGAGAGGGGCTCGGGGTGAGGGCGAGTGGCGAGACATCCCTCGCATGGACGCTGTTTGATGACCACTGCGCTCAGGCCCACCCAGGTGCCGGGTTGGAGTCCAGCCTGGAGGCTGTTCCGGACAGGCTAAAAGCCGGGACTCCAACCGATTTCTCTGCTTGGCGGGCGTCGATTCACCGGACTCGGAGAGTCCAGCGACTTTGCCGAAAGGGACGACCATGTTCTCGATCAAACCGCTCCGTATTCGACGTGGAATCACGCTCATCGAAGTGATCGTGACGCTGGTCATCCTCGGGCTGATCATTGCGATGACATTTCCGAACATCTCGTCAAATCGAAACCGCAATCGCCGTACGGAGTGCCAGAACAACCTCCGAAATGTCTGTATGGCGATGCAGACCTACGCCACAGCCCATCGGGGGGATCTTCCACCCCTCGCGGGCGGTTCTGAAATCCCGAATCCACTCGTCGGCCCGGGAACGGCGGTTCGTTCCCCCATGCCGTGGCCCGTCACGATCATGCCGAATCTGGAACAAGCGGAACTGTACAATCGATTGCTGGTCGACCATGGTCTCGCCACCTCGTCTGAGCGTGTTCATGAATATGCTCAGGTGCCCATTAAAGTCTTCAACTGCCCCGATACGATCAATTCTCACCAAGGCGGTCTCTCCTATGTTGCCAACGCCGGGCTGATCCCCGCCGATGTTTGGTTTAAAGCCGACACGCATGCCGGTGAACTCCCGGCGGCGTGGGACTTTGGCTTCAACGGCTACGGGGGAAAGCAACACAACATCGATGATGAAACGGTATTCGAGGCAGCCAGCCTCTTCTGGCGCGTTCCCACGGGAGATGCCGATGCGCCACCGGCACGGCGTTCCAACCTCGACTACGTCTCAGCCGCTGATGGCACCTCATCCACGGTTATCCTTTCCGAAAACCTTCACACGCGGAGTTACAATCCCCAGACCCGCACGGGTGGCTGGATCTCCACCGCGACGGGGGACATCGCATTCGGAATCGCGGTCCCCGTCACACGCAACGGCCCCCACTGCCGCGTCCCGCTGAGTACAACAACCGGCGGCCTCGGCTCAGTGGACGGTGGGCTGCCCAAGGCCCTGATCTTCAGTGAGACCCCAGTCCCGCCCGAGTGCCGGCTCAACGCGAATCTCCGCACCGCCATCAGCGGCCAGTCGCCCCGCCCATCGTCCGCGCATCCGGGCGTCGTCAACATAGCCTTTGCCGATGGTTCATGCAGAGTCGTCGCCGAAAAGCTCGACCCGTCCATCTATGCCCGGCTGCTCACGCCAGGGGGAGGGACGCACGGTCAAATGCCAATTCTCGAATTGGATTTTTAATCCGCCCACGCCGGGTGCCGCCGGTGCCGGCAATGTTTTCGGCGACTCCCTCATCTCCAGTGTTCGCACGGATGAAGATAATTCGTCACACAAGCCACGCATGCGGCCGGGTGGCA
>JAYSVZ010000432.1:0-15893 GCA_043718305.1 Planctomycetota bacterium
CGACTCGGTGTCACCGACATCGTCGATGCGGACCTTGCGGAGCATCTGCGACACGACGATTTCGATGTGCTTGTCGTCGATCCCCACGCGCTGCGCCCGGTAGACGTTCTGGGCTTCCTGGAGCAGGTACTGCTGCACAGCCTCTTCCCCGCTGACGCGAAGAATATCGTGCGGCACCAGCGGACCACGGACAAGAGCATCCCCGGCCCGGACCAAGTCGCCGGTATGCACGACGAGCGGCTTACCGTGCGGGACCATGTGTTCGCGATCGACGCCGTTCGGACCATGCACGACGATGACGCGCTTGCCACGCTTCTTCTCGAGCAGGATCTCGACCTCTCCGTCGATCTCGGCGATGACGGCGGGCTCCCGCGGCTTGCGAGCTTCGAACAGCTCGGTGACGCGGGGCAGACCCCCCGTGATGTCCTGCGTCCCGCCCGCTTCACGGGGGTTCTTGGCGACGACCGTACCGGCGGAGATGTGCGATCCCTCTTCGACTTCCACAATGGCCCGTTCGGGGATGTAGTAGAAGTTGAGAATCTTCCCGGTGCTGTCTTCGATAACGATCTGCGGATGGAGGTCACCCTTGTGGTCGATGACCGTTCGGCGAATGTGTCCGCCGACTTCCTGCTCGACCTTCATCGAGCGACCTTCGATCAAGTCTTCGTAGCGAACCGTACCGCCCACGTCACTGAGAATCGGCACGGAGTGCGGATCCCACTGGCAGAGTGGTTGACCCGCGATGACCGTGTCCTCTTCCTTGACCAACAGCACAGCACCGTTGGGAATCGTGTACTTTTCGAGTTCCCGATCCTTCATGTCGATGATCACGATCTCACCATTTCGGGTGAGGACGACGCTCTGGCCAGCGGCGTTCGTCACGCTGCGGACACGGGAGAAGCGAATCTTACCGGCCTTCTTGGCGCGGAGTTCGCTATCTTCCAGTTCGCGTTGAGCTGTACCACCGACGTGGAACGTACGCATCGTGAGCTGGGTGCCTGGTTCCCCGATCGACTGCGCGGCGATGATTCCGGCGGCGAGGCCCTCTTCGACGAGTTGCCCCGTTGACAGGTCCATTCCGTAGCAGAGTCGGCAGACGCCGAGTTCGGCTTCGCAGGTCATCGGGCTGCGGACCTGGACCTTTTCCAACCCGAGAGCTTCGATCTTGCGAGCGATGTCGACGGTGATCAAGTCGCCTTCGCGGACGATCACTTCGTCCGTGATCGGATGAACGATATTCGTCCGGCTGACCCGTCCCCGGACCGCGTCACCGAGCGAGACTTCCACCCGTTCGCCGCGATAGACGACTCCCCGCGTCACACCCTTGGTCGTTCCGCAATCGAGGGTCGTGACGACCATGTTCTGGCAAACATCGGCCAGCTTACGGGTCAGGTAACCCGAGTCGGCGGTCTTGAGCGCGGTATCGGCCAGACCCTTGCGGGCACCGTGCGTCGAACTGAAGTATTCGAGGACGGTCAGACCTTCCTTGAAGTTCGACTTAATCGGGGTCTCGATGATTTCGCCGCTTGGCTTGGCCATCAGACCACGCATCCCGGCGAGCTGGCGGATCTGCTCCATTCCACCGCGGGCACCCGAGTCCGCCATCAGATAGATCGGGTTGACATAGGCTCCCTGCTCACGCAAGTCGGTCTCGAGGGCAGCCTTCATGGAGGTCGTGATCTGTTCGCGGCAGTGCGTCCAGATGTCGATGACCTTGTTGTACCGTTCCCCACCGGTGATCACGCCGCGGTCGTACAGCTTCTGCTGCTTGAGGACTTCGCCCTCGGCGGCAATGATGAACTTTTCCTTGTTGTCGGGCACGACCAAGTCGCTGATCCCGAACGACAGACCGCTGCGGGTCGACTCGGTGAAACCGGTCTGCTTCATGCGGTCGAGCAGTTCAATCGTCCGCTTCCGGCCAAACTCCTGGTAGCAGTCGGAGATGACGTTCTGCAGATCCTTGCTCTTCATCGTGTGGTTGTAATACGCCATGCCCGGATCGAGCATGTCGTTGAAGATCACGCGACCGACCGTGGTCGCGATCAGGGTGCCCGAGGTGTAGGTCTCGGCCCCTTCGCCCTTCACCCGCTTCCCCTTCGGCAGCCGCAGCTTGACCACGGCGTGCCGCGCGACCTTGCCCATGCTATGTGCCATGAGAGCTTCGCGCGCCGAAGCAAAGGTCATCCCTTCACCCGGCTGGCCCGCCCGTCGCAGGGTGCAGTAGTAGCAACCCATGACGATGTCTTGCGACGGCGAAATGATCGGGGATCCGTTGGCCGGGCTGAAGATGTTGTTAGTCGACATCATCAGCGTGGTGGCTTCGACCTGGGCTTCGATCGACAGCGGCAGGTGGACAGCCATCTGGTCACCGTCGAAGTCGGCGTTGAAGCCCTTGCAGACGAGCGGATGGACGCGGATCGCGTTGCCTTCCACCAGGATCGGCTCGAACGCCTGAATCCCGATGCGGTGCAGCGTCGGAGCACGATTGAGCAGAACCGGGTGATTCTTGATCACCTCGTCGAGAATGTCCCAGACCTCGTCGTCCTTGCGCTCCAGCATCCGCTTGGCCGACTTGATCGTATCGGCGTGGCCGAGTTCCTTAAGCCGCCGGATGACGAACGGCTGGAACAGTTCCAGCGCGATCTTCTTCGGCAGTCCGCACTGATTCAGGTTCAGGTCGGGACCGACCACGATCACCGATCGAGCGGAATAGTCGACGCGCTTCCCCAGCAGGTTCTCGCGGAACCGGCCTTGCTTCCCCTTGATCATGTCGGTCAAGGACTTCAGCGGGCGGTTCGACGAACCGAGCACCGGACGCTTGCAGCGATTGTTGTCGAACAGGGCGTCGACTGACTGCTGCAGCATCCGCTTTTCGTTGCGAACGATGACTTCCGGCGCGTTGAGGTCGACCAGCTTCTTCAGCCGGTTGTTGCGGTTGATGATCCGGCGGTAGAGATCGTTCAGGTCGCTCGTCGCGAAGTTTCCCGACTCCAACAACACCAGCGGCCGCAGATCCGGCGGAATCACCGGAACGCAGTTCAGAACCATCCACTCCGGCTTGTTGATCTGGCTGTCACGCAGCGCTTCGATGATCTTCAGCCGCTTGATGTAGTCCTTCTGCTTCGCATCGCTGGTCGTCTTCTTCAACTCTTCGCGGAGCTTCTTCGACTCCTCGACGAGGTTGATCGCAGCGAGCAGCTTGTAGATCGCCTCAGCCCCCATGTCGGCCTGGAAGGCATCGTCGCCGAACTTCACCTTGTTCTGGGCGTACTCGTCTTCGGTCAGGAGCTGGCAGCGACGCAGTGGCGTTTCGCCTGGATCGGTGACGACGTATTCCTGGAAGTAGATCACCTTTTCCAGGCTGGTGGTCTTCATGTTGAGCAGAGCGCCCAAGCGGCTCGGCATCGACTTAAAGAACCAGATATGGACGACCGGAGCCGCCAGTTCGATGTGCCCCATCCGCTTGCGACGGACGCGGCTATGGGTGACCTTGACGCCGCAGCGGTCGCAGATCATCCCCTTGTACTTCATGCCGCGGTACTTGCCGCACGAGCATTCCCAGTCCTTTTCCGGCCCGAAGATCCGCTCGCAGAACAGACCGTCTCGCTCCGGACGGTAGGTTCGGTAGTTGATCGTCTCCGGCTTCTTGACTTCGCCGAATGACCAGCTGCGAATGTCGTGCGGGCTGGCGAGGCTGATCTTGACGGCGCCAAAGTCATTGACGCGATCGTAGACACCATCACCACCGGTGTTATTGGCGTTATTGTTGCTCATGGCGATCTCCCGGGAAGGAGTGAAGGGTTGGTCGGAGGGCGGTCACATGCAGGATGGCGGTGCGTCGCGTTCGACCGAAGCCGAACGCGACGATGACGAAGGGAGCTAGTCCTTCGCCTTTTCCATCTGCACGTTGAGGCACAGGCCCCGGATTTCGTTGATGAGCACGTCAAAGCTGGCGGGGGTGCCCGCTTCGAGTGTGTTCTCACCCTTGACCATCGATTCGTAGATCTTCGTACGGCCTTCGACATCGTCGCTCTTGACCGTCAGCAGTTCCTGTAGGATGTAGGCCGCCCCGTAGGCTTCGAGAGCCCACACTTCCATTTCCCCAAACCGCTGTCCGCCGAAGCGGGCCTTGCCGCCCAGGGGCTGCTGGGTGATGAGCGAGTAAGGACCAGTCGCCCGAGCATGCACCTTGTCGTCGACAAGATGGTGCAGCTTGAGCATGTAGATGATCCCGACCGTCGTCTTCTGTTCCATCAGTTCGCCGGTGCGTCCGTCGTACAGCCGTAATTTGCCTTCTTCTGGCAGATCGGCTTCCTTCAGGCACATCCGAATTTCTTCTTCTGTGGCTCCGTCGAACACCGGGCAGATCGCTCGGTAGCCCATCTTCGCGGCGGCCCACCCGAGATGCGTTTCCAGAATCTGCCCCACGTTCATCCGGCTCGGCACGCCGAGCGGATTCAGGACGATGTCGACTGGCGTCCCATCGGGCAGGTAGGGCATGTCCTCGATCGGCAGGATCTTGGAGATGACCCCCTTGTTCCCGTGGCGACCGGCCATCTTGTCCCCGACAGAAATCTGTCGCTTCGACGAGACGTAGACCTTGACCATTTGCAGCACGCCGTTCGGCAACTCGTCGCCGCGCTTCATACTATTGTTCTTCAGCTCCGCATCGTCGATCACATCGACCACCAACGGCCAGCTATCCTTGAACAGCTTGCGAGCATCGGCCTGCTTTTGGGGGCTGCGGATGTCGAGGGTTTCGAAGTGGGCTTCGTACTTGCGAGCAAATTCGGAAAGGAACTTCGTGTCCTCGATCGAGCGGAGTTCGCGACCGTCATCATCGGAGACGTGCTTGCCGAGGACGCCGTCGAGTTCCTTGATGAAGGTCAGGAAGGCTTCGGCAACGCGGGCGTACCCTTCTTGCTCGACGCGCTTCACGTCCTGATCGAACTTCTTCTTTTCCCCTTCGGTCAGGCTCATCCGCCGCGAGAACTTCTCGGTGTGGATGACGATCCCCTCCACGCCGCTGGGGACTTCCAGCGACTCGTTCTTCACGTCTTCCCCAGCTTTGCCGAAGATCGCGTGAAGCAGCTTTTCTTCCGGAGTCAGTTCGGCCTTGGCCTTGGGCGTGACCTTACCCACCAGGATATCGCCGGGGCGGACGCGGGTTCCGACATGCACGATCCCATTGTCATCCAGATGGCGAAGCGCCTTCTCACTGACGTTCGGGATGTCCCGAGTGAACTCTTCGCGACCGAGCTTCGTTTCACGAATTTCCACGTCGAACTCGTCAATATGGATCGACGTGTAGACATCGTCCTTCACGAGGCGTTCCGACAGGATGATCGCATCTTCGAAGTTAAACCCTTCCCACGACATGAACGCGACTAGAACGTTCCGTCCGAGCGACAGAATCCCGTCCCGCGTGGCGGCACTGTCGGCGAGGATCTCCCCCTTCTTGACTCGCTGGCCAATCTTGACCAGTGGCTTCTGATTCAAGCAGGTCCGCTCGTTGAGACCCGTGAACTTCCGCATCGGGTACTTCTTGCCCTCGATCTCAATCCGATCGGCGTCAACATACGTCACCTTGCCCGCTCGCTCAGCGCGGGGGGTCATGCCCGAGAACCGCGGAACTTCGTCTTCCATCCCGGTCCCGACGAGCGGTGGCTCGGCGATCAGCAGGGGCACACCCTGGCGCTGCATGTTCGAACCCATGAGTGCGCGGTTGGCGTCGTCATGCTCCAGGAACGGAATCAGGCTTGCCGAGATCCCGACCATCTGGGCCGCTGCCACGTCCATGTACTGAACCGACTTCGATTCGACCCAATGCACATCATTGTGCCAACGGGCGAGCACCCGCTCATCAACCAACTTGCCCTTTTCGATCCGGGTGTCGGCGGGGGCCACCATCACGTTGGCCTCTTCGTCCGCGCGGAGCCATTCAATCTCCTCGGGACCGCCCACCTTGCCGTTGTGAACCTTCCGGTACGGCGAGATCAGGAAGCCATAATCGTCGACCTTTGCGAAGATCGAGAGGCTCGAAATCAGGCCAATGTTCGTGCCTTCCGGTGTCTCAATCGGGCAGATGCGTCCGTAATGCGAAATGTGAACGTCGCGGACTTCGAAGCCCGCTCGCTTCCGGTTCAGTCCACCGGGTCCCAGAGCCGACAGCCGCCGTTCGTGCGTCAGCATCGAGAGCGGGTTGGTCTGGTCAACCACCTGAGACAGTTCGCTCCGACCAAAGAAGTATTCAATCGCCGCCGACACGCTCTTCGGATTGACGAGTGACCGCGGAGACATCTCCTGCACATCCTTCATCGCCATCCGCTCAACAACCGTTCGCCGCAGCTTCAAGAAGCCTTTGCGGATTTCCTCGGAAGCGAGTTCGTCGATCGTCCGCAAACGCCGATTGCCCAGGTTGTCGATGTCGTCCACGTGCGCCGACTGATCGCCCACTCGCAGCTTCACGAGATAACGAATCGAGTTGACGAAGTCCTCGGCCCGGAGGGTCATCTCGTCGTCGGGGATGTCCTGACCGAACTTGCGGTTGATGCGGAACCGACCGACGCGGCCCAGGCGATAACGGTTCACGTCGAAGAACTTCTCGCGGAACAGATCCATCGCCTTCTCGAGCTGGGGAGGGTTCCCCGGGCGGAGCCGTTGGTAGATCTTAAGCAGGGCCTCTTCGTGGCTGCTCGTCGAGTCTTCGAGAACGCTATTGATGATCAGCGGGTCTTCGACCTTGGCGATCAGATCAACCGTCTTGATTCCGGCTTCGATGATCTCGGCTGCGGTCGACTTCATGATCCGATGGCCGCACTCGACGATGATCTCGCCCAAGCGTTCCCCATCCCCGTAGACGATATCATTGGCAGCCCACTTGCCGACGAGCCCTTCCGCGCCGGCTTTCGCCACCTTGGCCGTTTCCACATCGTAGAACAGCTTCAGTAGTGACGCGCTGGAGGTGTTCAGCGGATCCATCGCCCGCAACAGGGTCATCGCCGAGAAGCGACCGCTCTGGTCGATGCGGACTCCGAGCGTTTCTTTCTTGCTGACGACGAACTCGATCCAGCTACCGCGCTCGGGGATCACGCGGCAGGAGTACGTCCGCCGCTCGCCAGGCTCTTCCGACTTCACAAAGTCGACACCCGGGGAGCGATGCAACTGCGACACGACGCAGCGTTCAGCCCCGTTGACGATGAACTCACCGCCACCCAGCATGATCGGAATGTCGCCGAGGTAGACTTCTTCCTCGATCGGCTGTTCTTTCACCAGACGCAACCAGATGCGGAACGGCATCCCATAGGTCAGGCGCAACTGCCGACATTCGGTCGGGGTGTAACGCGGCTTGCCGAGTTCGTACTTGACGTACTCCAGGCGGAATTGCTGGTCATTGCTGATGACCGGGAAGACCTCGCGGAGGATCTCTTCGAGACCCTGCGCGCGGCGCTGATCCGGACGACGGTCCAGTTGCAGGAATCGTGAGTACGACTCCGTCTGGATTTGAGTCAGGTCGGAAAGATCGAAGCCCCCCGGCAGCACTCCGAAATTGCGGACCGTCGAAGCCTTGATGTAGCGTTCAGCGGAAACCGGCATGCCAAATCCTCACAGTGCTGCGGAAGTTCAACCACATGATTCGCGGACGGCAAGTCGCCAAGCCTTCCGTGAATCCCAACATCGCGGACTCAATCAGCTCAAGCCACACCGGGGCGAACTGGCGATAAATGAACAGAGGCGGGCAATCTTATGAGATTGTCCGCTGAAGTGCGTCGATTTTGGGCTAGACACAACACACACCGTCCGATGATAGTGTCGCAAGGAGCGGTACTCCAAAGAGAGACGAGCGCGAGGAATACTCGCGTTGTCGGTCATGTCTGCGATACGCCATGAAAAACCAGCATTTAACTGCCAGATTTCCCAGCGTTCACTAAAACGCCGAAACAACACGAGAGGTGTGCAGTCCGAGGCCACACCTCTCGTAATTGCCTGTTTCGCGCGATTGGAGCATCCGACGCCGATTCCGAGAGTATCGTCGCCAGACTCGTCAACGTCAAGTCAACAGGAATCTGTTCAGAATTCCTGTGCCATTTCATCAGAAAATGAACTACTTGATCGTCACAGTGGCTCCGGCGGTGGTCAGTTCGGTCTTGATCTTCTCGGCGTCTTCCTTCGAAATGCCGGTCTTCACCGACTTCGGAGCGCCTTCGACCAAGTCCTTGGCTTCCTTCAGGCCCAGGCCGGTGATCGTGCGGATCACTTTGATGACTTCGAGCTTCTTCTCACCGAACGAGGCGAGAATGACCTCGAACTCGGTCTGAGCTTCAACCACGGCAGCCGGAGCTGCGGGGCCCGCAGGACCAGCGACAGCGGCACCAGCCGCTGGCTTGATGCCGTGGACTTCTTCGAGGTAGTCGGCGAGAGCCTTCGCCTGGAGGAGGGTCAGACCCACAATCTTGTCACCAAGGTCCTTGGTGGTCGAATCGAATTCACGGGCTTCGGACATCGGATTTCTCCCAGAAACAGGGCAGACCGCCTGAGTTCAGGGGCTGCGAAGACACACGAAACGTTGTTCCCATACCCGCCCAACGCGGGGGGTGTTCACTCACTCGGCTGTTGCATCCTGGCCAGCGTCGTCGGATTTCCCATCGTCGGACTTCTCCGAGAGAGTCTTGAGTTGACCAGCGAGCATGCCGCCAGCACCCAACAAGGCTCCCACCAAGCGGCTTCCCGGTGACAGAATCAGGCCCGCAATCTTGCAGAGCAGTTCCGGACGCCCCATGCTCTTGCTCAGGTCATCGACCCCCGCTGAGTCCAAGGGTTGCCCATCGACCGTCCCGCCACGGATCTCGATGTCTTTGTTGGCACCGGCGATCTTGACGATCTCCCGGGACAACGCGACGACATCTTCTCCGCCCCACACGAGGACGGACGGACCCGCCAGCAGTTCATCCAGGCCTGTCACTCCCGACTCCCTCAGGGCCACCTTCGCTAAGGTGTTCTTGACCTGAAGGATGCTGATCCCCTTCTTGCGGAGCGTGGTCCGCAAGGCATGGTCTTTGACCGGGCCCATCTTCGACGTGTTCAATACGATCATGTCCCGCGCTCCCGCGAGTTCGCCGAGGATCACATCGATCATCAAACGCTTGACAGCCTTGCTCATACGTCACCTGTGCCCGCCAACCCGGTGTGAAAGTCTCACGGACTCTCTGGCCGACTCACATCGTCCCGGCCCGGCATTCTTCTTGTTCTTCACCGACACGGCGACTGCCGGATCGTCGACTCGACGGGTGACCCCGCCACTTGTTCTGCTGGCGTTGCACCGGACTACATCGAGACTGCGATGCGGACACCAGGACTCTGCGTCCCGGCCACCGTCACGCTTCGAATGTACTGCCCCTTCGATGAGTTCGGCTTGAGGCTCCGAATCATCTGAATCATCGCTTCCGTGTTCTCGGCCAACTGCTGTTCGGCAAACGACAGCTTGCCGACGATGCAGTGAACGATCCCGTAGTCATCGTTGCGGAACTCGACCTTGCCCGCCTTGTACTCGCGAACCGCATTTGCCACGTCCTGGGTGACTGTCCCGGCACGTGGTGAGGGCATCAAGCCGCGTGGTCCCAGAATTCGCCCCAGCGGACCCACGACGCCCATCATGTCCGGAGTGGCAATGGCGACATCGAAGTCCGTCCAGCCCTCTTTGATCTTGTCGGCGAGTTCCTTGCCGCCAGCAAACGCCGCCCCCGCCTTGAGGGCGATGTCAACATTGTTTCCCTGACAGAAAACCAAGACGTTCTTCGACTTCCCGATCCCGTGCGGAAGGACGATGGAACCCCGGACGATCTGATCCGCCTGCTTCGGGTCGATGCCCAGACGCATGGCGAGCGAAACCGTTTGGTCAAACTTGCAGGGCTTCACCCCCTTGGGCAAGTCGGCTTCGAACTTCTTCAAAGCGGTCACCGCTTCTGCGACCGTCACGACGCCAATCTTGCTGGCGCGCTCAGTCAGAACCTTCTGTCGCTTTGACAACCACATGGGACAGCCTTTGCTTCCAATGACTCTTGAATCTCTTGTCGCTGAATCTCTTGTCGCTGAATCTCTCGTCAACGAATCACTCGTCAACATCAGCGCCCCGATCGACGCAACTCAGTTACGCGTCGACGATCTCAATTCCCATGCTGCGAGCGGTGCCCGCAATTACGCGGAACGCCTCATCAGGCCCGGATGAGTTCATGTCG
Source organism: Planctomycetota bacterium (assembly GCA_043718305.1). Lineage (GTDB taxonomy): Bacteria > Planctomycetota > Planctomycetia > Planctomycetales > Planctomycetaceae > TH-plancto1. Next base: position 10,236 of record JAYSVZ010000432.1, read on the forward strand.
GCATGCTTGGCCTTCGCGATCTCAGCGACCTGTTCTCGTGTGACGCGACCCACCTTGTCGGTTTTCGCATTCGTCGCCCCTTTGGCGATCCCCGCAGCCTTCTTGAGGAGGACTGCAGCGGGGGGGCTCTTGAGGACGAACTCGAATGACCGGTCACTGTAGATCGTGATGAGCGCGGGTACGATCATCCCGTTGAGGTCTTTCGTGCGTTCGTTGAATTGCTTCACGAACTGCCCGATGTTGACCCCGTGTGGTCCCAGGGAGGTTCCCACCGGCGGCGCAGGCGTAGCCTGTCCCCCTGGAATCTGGACCTTGACCTGCGTCACAATGTTCTTTGCCATCGCCCCACCCAAAAGAATAGCGCCATGAAAACACCGAGGCTTTCAAGGCGGGTGTTCTCTCTGAATCAGATCTTCTCGACCTGCCAATGTTCGAGTTCCACTTCGGTCGAGCGTCCGAAGATTTCAATCATGACCTTCACCTTCCCGGTGTGGCCATCCAGCGAGTGAACATGCCCCTCGAAATTCTCGAACGGGCCTTCCTTGACCTTGACCGCATCCCCCACAGCCACGCTGAAGCGAAACACAGGAGTGGCTTCCTTGCCACCCTTCGGAGTCGCGGGCTGTTCGCCCGGGACGATCTCTTCTTCGATAACCTGACCCTGATTCAAGAGACGCTTGACTTCAGACTCGGGCATCGGCATGGGCTTGCCACCCGCTCCCGTGAAGTCCCCGACCCCATTCGTCCCCAGCACCAGATACCACGTCTCGTCCGTCAGACGCATCCGGATCATCATGTATCCGGGGAAGAGCTTCTGCTCTTTGACTTTGCGCTTTCCGCCCTTTGTCTCGACGATCTTTTCCGTGGGGATCACCACATCGCCAAACTCGGCTTCTAGCCCTTCCATCTTGATGCGGCGGAGCAATTGTTCGCGAATCGACTTCTCGCGATTGCTCTGCACTTTCAACACGTACCACAGCATCTCGTCCGCACCAGAGGTCGGAAGAGTGGCGGCATCGGGAGTGGGTGGTTGGGTCGACATGGAAGGGGGAAGATGTTCCTCGAAATGGCGAGGAGATTCAAGCGAGTCTGGCATGAATTTTTACCAGACCTAGTTTGTCGCCCTCAAGAAGCCCACAAACTCGAATACATTGATCCACACGAAGTTGCAAACCCACAAGAAAACTGTGCAAATCACCATGGTCACCATGACCACGCCCGTCGCGCGAATCAAATATTCGCCCGTCGCCCAATTCACCTTGTCGAGCTCGCCCTGCACAGAAACCAGGAAGTCGGCAAACCTCGGCCACTGAACGAGTCGGTAGACGCACCACGCGCCAATCGCGAAGACGAGAGCCGGGACGCCCAACGACACCCACTGGTTCGTGAAGTCACCCAAAAACGTCGTGTGCAGTTGATACGCGCCCACGAAGGCGGCAGCCAGAAATGTGGCCAGGGTCACCTGCCGGACAATGCGCCCCTGCGATTCCTTGTACGCACCGGTCGACATAATCGTCGACAGGAGGGTCGGGCTATCGATGGTCTTCGGCATGGCGGTCCAGGCGATTCGGAACTTCCACACGACACGCGAGCGTGCTGTGCTTCTCAGGTGCAAGACGTACGAGCACGGGCGGAGGGACTCGAACCTTCAACCTGCGGATTTGGAATCCGCCGCTCTGCCAATTGAGCTACGCCCGTCGATCGACGTGCCGCGGATCACCGCGCACGACGACATCAGCGGCCCGGGATTGTAATCCCCGACCGACGAATTGGCTACTTCTTTCGTGATTCCTTGTGCTTGGTGTGCTTGCGCAGCTTCTTGTCGTACTTGCGCAGCTCCAACCGCTCGGTCCCACGAGTTTCCTTCGGGGTCCGGTAGTTGCGGCTACCGGATTCGGTGCATTCGAGCCAGACGTATTCACGCACAGCAGAGACTCCGATCAAAACGCAGAACCGCCCGACTCGTGAGAGTCGGGCGGTATCACTTGCGTTAGGACTACTTGAGGATCTTGGTCACAACGCCCGAACCGACGGTCCGGCCCCCTTCGCGAATTGCGAAGCGGCTTCCCTGGTCCATGGCGATCGACTTCTGGAGTTCGACTTCCAGCTTCACGTTGTCGCCGGGCATACACATTTCCGCCCCGCCCAGCAGCTTGACGCCACCGGTCACGTCGGTCGTGCGGAAGTAGAACTGAGGCCGGTATCCATTGAAGAACGGTGTCTTACGACCACCTTCTTCGGCCTTGAGGACGTACACTTCGCACTCGAAGTGGCTGTGGGGCTTGATCGAGTTGCCAGCACAGAGCACCTGGCCGCGTTCAACCGCGTCCTTGACCGTACCGCGAAGCAGCAGACCGACGTTGTCTCCAGCGATGCCGGAATCCAGCGTCTTGTTGAACATTTCGACGCCGGTGACCGTCGTTTCCTGCGTGTCACGCAGACCGACGATCTGGATTTTTTCGCCGACCTTGATCATCCCGCGTTCGATACGCCCGGTGACCACGGTGCCGCGACCTTCGATCGAGAACACATCTTCCACGGCCATCAGGAACGGCTTGTCCTGCTCACGAGTCGGCTCCAGGATGTCCTTGTCCAAGGCAGCCACCAGATCGGTGATGCACTGGGACGCGGCTGGATCGGACGGGTTGGCGTAGGCTTCCTTCGAGTTCCCTCGAATGATGGCCACGGTATCGCCAGGATAGCCGTACTTGTTGAGCAGGTCGCGGATTTCCATCTCGACCAGTTCGAGCAGTTCCGGATCGTCGACGAGGTCGACCTTGTTCAGATAGCACACCAAGCACGGCACGTTCACTTGGCGAGCCAGGAGGATGTGTTCGCGGGTCTGCGGCATGGGGCCGTCAGCGGCGGACACCACCAAGATCGCGCCGTCCATCTGGGCGGCACCGGTGATCATGTTCTTGATATAGTCGGCGTGGCCTGGGCAGTCGATGTGAGCGTAGTGGCGAGTTGGGGACTCGTATTCCACGTGCGACACAGCGATGGTCACGGTCTTGGTGGCGTCGCGAACCGTACCGCCCTTGGCGATATCAGCGTACGACTTGTTCTTGGCCAGCCCCTTCGCCGCCTGAACGGCGAGCAGAGCTGCGGTGGTGGTGGTCTTGCCGTGATCGATGTGGCCAATAGTGCCCACGTTGACGTGGGGCTTTGTCCGATTAAACGTTTCCTTTGCCATGACTCGTGCTCCAAACCCCCTTGAGAGTTTCTTCCTCGGGATCCCCGCGACCCGACCGGGTCACTGACTTCTCGAACATCAACGGCGATACGACATGCGGCGGTTGCAATGGCCGCTGCCCGTCGTCCACCTCACCTCACCGGCCACACACCGGTAAGCTACTGCTGGGATTCGAACCCAGGACCTCGTCCTTACCAAGGACGCACTCTACCAACTGAGCTACAGCAGCAGGATCCCCAGAAGGCGAAACTCAGAGCGGGTGATGGGAATCGAACCCACGTGGCCAGCTTGGAAGGCTGGAACTCTACCATTGAGCTACACCCGCGATTCGGAACCGGCCTGGGTCTGCCGACTCATCGCTTCACTTCCACTCCCCCGAACTTGGTGATTCGGAAGAAATCGAAGGCCACACACTCACCGGATGGGACGCTACCACTCGGCGAACCGAGTGGGGGCGACAGGATTCGAACCTGTGAAGGCATTGCCACCAGATTTACAGTCTGGCCCCATTGGCCGCTCGGGCACACCCCCATCGTCCTTGCCGCAATGGCTCACACCAAACGGACTTATGAACAGAGCTAGCGGTGGGAATCGAACCCACAACCGCCGGTTTACAAAACCGGAGCTCTGCCATTGAGCCACGCTAGCGGCGCTTACCCCAGGGCAGGGAAGGGCGGAGTATACACGAGTCGAACCGCCTTGCAAGCGGACACCGTCTCCGGGAATCCCTCCGCAAACCAGTCAATCGACACGCGTTGTAACTTCTCCCACCGCCAGAGGCAACTGACCTGTTCCCCACTTTTGAGAACTCCCTTTCGGACAACCCGCCCACCCGATCGGTTCGGCCCCAAGCAGTCACTTCGCCTCAGAATGGCCCCGCGCGCTCACGGGAATCTCGATTTGCAACCCGTCATACGCCAATTCCACTCCCCGGGGCAGCCGGGCATTCGTCTTTTCGTAGTCCAACCGGTGCGAGCAGTGAGTCAGGTAGGCCCGCTCCGGCTGGAGTTTCTCAATCACCTCCAGAGCCTGGCTCACCGAAAAATGCGTCGGATGCGGGTCGTCCCAGAGGGCATCCAGGATCAATACCTTCAGCCCCTGAAGCAGAGGCCAGGTACTCTCCGGAATGAAGCTGACATCGGTACAGAACGCCACATCGTGGATGCGGTATCCAAGGACCGGCAGCTTCCCATGAATGAGCCGCAGCGGCGTGATCGGTAACCCCAAAACCTCAAACGGCTCCTCCCCGATCGTGCGAAAGATCAGATCCGGTGTCGAGTGGAGTAGGTTGCGTTCCTCGACCGGAACAAAAGCATATGCAAACGTCTGTCTTAAGTGCTGCTCCACCAATGGCTCGCAATAGAGCGGGATCGGCTGTTTGAGCTTGTAGCCAAAGATTCGCAGGTCATCGAGGCCGAGGATGTGGTCGGCATGGGCATGCGTGTAGACGACCGCCTGCACCATGTCGATCCCCTCGCGGATCAACTGCAACCGGAGTTCCGGCGAGGTATCGATCAGCAGAGGGCCTTCCGGTGCCGTGACATAAACCCCGGTTCTTGTGCGGTGATTCTTGGGATTCGGTGAGATACAGACCGGGCAGCGGCACCCGATCATCGGAACCCCCATACTGGTTCCGGTGCCGAGCAGCGTCATCATGATCGAGGCCGGTTCCGACATCCTGCAGCCCCTGTGGATTGGCGATGACTCGATTGTAGGGAGTGCCCCCCGTGAAAGGGACGCCAGATACCCGACGAGCGAGGTCGAGGGCGAGGGCGAGGTGCGTGCGTCAGAAAAGTAGGCAGGGATAAGCGAAATCGAAAACGCAGAGGGCACAGCGCGGCCGAACGTAGTGAATTACCAGCGGAAGCCAGCGGAGTCGGTGAGGAGGAGGGCCGCAAGAAACTCAAAAAACGCAAAAGGGACAGACTGCTGGATTTTGCGTTTCTTGAGTTTCTTGCGGCCACCGATTCTCACCGATTCTCGTCGCCTTAACGTCTCGCAAGTTGCGAGACTTTGAACAGTGAGCATTACTACAAAGTGTGTCTCGCACTCGAAGCTTCCGGGAAGTGGGTGAAGGCTGCATTTATTCTTCGTGCGGGCAGAAGTGATCCGTAGCGTAGCCACGTTCGCCAGAACGTGGGTGAGTGGCGTGATTCGCCTACGTTCTGGCGAAACGTGGCTACTGGTCAATGCTGCCGCGAGGATCATTATTCTTCACGCGGCCAGGAATGATGCTTTGACTCGGGGATCATTCTGCCCTCCGCCCATCCCCCCCCAACCCCTCTCCCGGGAGGAGAGGGGAGCCGGAAAAAGCATCATTCCTGCCCGCTCGCAGAATACCTACGTCTTGCCCGTGTGTGCGTCCCCAACGTCGGTGAATTCAGAATCGGACCGGTCTTTGATCCCAACGGGGTCTCGTCTCGTAGCCCAGGGTCGGCTGCGCAGCGGCAGACCCTGGGTCAGTC
>JAYSVZ010000433.1:0-1680 GCA_043718305.1 Planctomycetota bacterium
AATCGATCGAAACCCAGGGTTTCCCGCCGTGCGGGCAACCCTGGGCGATGAGACGAGACCCCGTGGGGGTCAATTCACCGACGTTGGGGACGCACACACAGTCGGCGAGTGCCATGTTCTCGTTCTGGCACTCGCGGAGATGAAGATCGCGCAGCCACCACTCTCCGCGTCCGGTGAACCACGGTGACCTGTGGACAATATTGAGGCTGGGCTAAGAATCGGCTCGCTCGATCACCGGTCCCAGAGCCGAACAAACGCCCGCTCTTCGACACCGCGGTAACGCGCCCGAGGGCGGATCACTTGATCGGTGTCGGCCTGTTCCATGACGTGTGCTGACCATCCGGCAACACGGGCAGCGGCGAAGATTGTCAGGTAGAGATCGCGCGGCAGGCCCAGGTATTTTAACAACCGCGACAGCGACCAATCGAGATTCGCGGGCCGCTGGCACTCTTCCCAGACAGCTCGCTCGATGGCGTCAGCGATCTCTTCGAGATGCTCGAAGCCGCACGCGGTGGCCAGTTCCGAACAATGCGTCTCTAGGATCGCCGCTCGCGGGTCACACTCCTTGTAGACCGGATGGCCGAAGCCGGGGAGCAGTCGCCCCTCCCTCACAGCCTCGCGGACCATGTCAGTGGCTTGCTCCGGTGACTGCACGCTCTCCAGTAGATCAAGGACGCGGTCATCGCCGCCGCCATGCCGCGAACCGGCCAGCACGCCCAGAGCGGCTGTCACTGCTGCGTAGAGATCACCGCCGGTCGACCCGACCATTCGCGCGGCATAAGTCGACGGGTTGAACTCATGCTCGGCACAGACGATCAGCGCCGCATCGAGCGCCCGTTCCAGCAGCACGGACGGCTCTTTGCCCGTAATCAAGTAGTAGAGATTTCCGGCATACCCCAGATGCGTCACGGGGGTAGGGGCGGGCGAACTGTGGCGGTTGTGGTACCACGCCGAGATGAGCATCGGCACCCGAGCGAGCAGGCGGACCGCCTGCCCGACGCCGCCTTGCAGTGGGCCATCGTTGGTCTGCGGGTCGAAGTGCGCCAGCAGGCTGACGCCGGTCCGCAACGCCTCCAGCGGAGTCACATGCAGCGGCAACTGGTCGAGCATCGACACGACCGGTTCCGGCAGCTCCGCTTCCTCGATCAGGATGCTCCGGAAGTCAGCCAGCTCCTCTTCAGTGGGAAGCTCTTCATGCAGCAGCAGATAGCAGACTTCCAGGAAGTTCGCCTCTTCAGCCAGATCGTGAATGCAGTAGCCGCGATAGATCAGCCCGTGATCGAGTGACGAGATGTTCGTCTCCCCCGCAATCACTCCCCGCAAACCGGGGTAAAATAGCTCCAGCGCCATGAACACATCCTTGAATGAGGACCGGCTTCCTTGCCCTGGCACAGGCCGTCTCGCTTCACCCATCGGGGTGAAGTGTCGCCATGTGGCAACGGTGACCTGTGTTGATCGATGAAGGCGCGAACCGCTTGCGGGCGACTCAGCCCGCGTTGTGCGACCCCGGAGAACCCAGAGCCGAAACCACTATACCCCCGCCCGCTCGGAGAAAAAAGGAAGCGCCAAAACAGTTTCGAAGAGCGCCCCCATTTCGATCGTCTCCGGACCACGGGCATCGTGGAATTGACTACACCCTAGCTACCGACGACCCCACGAGTTCTCGAATCGGCTCACCCG
>JAYSVZ010000434.1:0-4788 GCA_043718305.1 Planctomycetota bacterium
AGGAGGAGGGAGGGAGGGAGGGAGGGAGGGAGGGAGGGACAAGTATCAAGGGACAAGTCAGAGTTTGTCACTTGTCACTTGTCACTTCACCTCCAGGGACTACGCCGCTGCCAGTTCGACCAGCCGTTCGCCCGCTTCGCCGCGGACGAACTGCGACACGCGGCGATCGGAACTGTCGTAGGCGGCCTCGGCAGTGCCTTCGAAGATGATCTGATCCTCGTCCGGCCCGAGCCGGGACAAGGGGTAGAGCATCACCACGCGGTCCGCGACCTTGCGGACCGTGAACATGTCGTGTGTGACGACGACGCTGGTCACTGAGCCCCGGCTGCGAGTGTGCAGAATGAGTTCGTTGATTACGTCGCTCATGATCGGGTCGAGGCCGGTCGTCGGCTCGTCGTACAGCACCACCTCGGGGTCGAGCGCCATCGCGCGGGCCAGGCCGACCCGCTTCTTCATTCCGCCAGACAACTGAGCCGGGTACTTGTGGGCCACGACATCCAGGCTCAACCCGACATCTCGCAACCGGTCGAGCACGATCTGCCGGATCTGCTCCTCGGGCAATCGGTGGTTCTGCCGCAACCCAAAGGCCACGTTCTCGTACACGGTCAGGCTGTCAAAGAGGGCCGCCATCTGGAACAGGTATCCAAATCGCAGCCGTCCGCGACTTAGCTCCCGCTCCGAGAGCTTGGAAATGGGTTGACCATCCCAAAGAATGTCCCCAGACGATGGCTCCATGAGCCGCATCATGAGCTTCAACGTCACACTCTTGCCGCAGCCGCTTTCACCAATGATGACCAGCGTTTCCCCTCGCTTCACGGGGAGGGTCACATTACGCAGCACCGTCTGCTCCCCGAAGGACCGGGTGGCATGGCGAAGTTCTACGATGGGGTTGGCTGAGACATCCATGTCGGGCGGAGTTTTAGCTCATCGCCGGAAATCGAGCGATATCAATCGCCGAGTCTGTGTGGCCGTTCGAGTCCGTGACGCGTCGGGTTGTTTTGAAAATCATAAAAACCGCTGTTGACTTCCGAATCCCACTGAATACTATATAACCAAATCTACGAAACCAAATGTTTCCGCCCACGGAAGCTGTCTGGTTGTCGTATCTCTCGCTGGAAGGAGCATCCATGGCCCGGCCCAAAGCCAAAGAACTGACCGAACGTGAACTGGAAGTCATGCACATCTTCTGGGATCGCGGAGAGTCGACAGCGGCGGATGTGCGTGATGCGCTGGAAGTGCAGGGTCGCGATCTGGCCTACACGACGGTCGCCACGCTGGTCCGGATTCTGCTCGACAAGCGGTTCCTGACCCAGACGGGCGAAGAGCGGCCCTTCAAGTTCGTACCCGCCCGGACTTACGAAGAGGTCTCAAGAACCTTGCTCGGCGATCTCGTCCAAAAGGTCTTTGGCGGTTCGCGGACGCAACTGCTCGTACAGCTCTTCGAGGAAGTGAAGCTCACGCCACAGGAGAAGCAACGGCTCAAAGAGATCCTCGGCGAGAAGCGAAAGTAGGACGGGCTTTTCAGCCCGTCCCTCCGGCAAACCAAGTTCGCGAATCGCCCGGCGATGTCGAGCGATGAGCATGCAGCCAGTATGGTTGGAGTCCAGCCTTGAGGCTGTTCCGGACAGGCTAAAGCCTGGACTCCAACCCCGATCCCATCGCATCACACCGTATCGGGACGGCCTGGAAAGGCCGTCCTACAGGACACACTCATGAACACTCTGTTGATCTGTGGTCTGCAAGTCACCCTCGTCGCCACCGTGGGGCTGTTGATCAGCCTCATCGCCCGGCGCTGGTTGCGGGCCTCGGCGACCGTGCCGCTCGCGGCGACTCTCGCCGCAGTGGTGCTGTTGACGGTCTGTGCGCTCAGTCCGTGGCCGAGCTGGTTGCAGAGGTCGAGTTCTCAAGAGACCGGAAGTGGGCTCTTGAACGTCACTCTCCCCAAATTCGCGACAGATCCCGCGAATGCTCCTTTCGTCGAGCATCTGACGCCAGCGCCGTGGGGCTATGTCAGCCTGCCTCGTTGGGTCGATTCGATTCTCTATGGAATTCCCAGCAATGACGATGTTCCTCTGAACGAATATACGGCAGAGGAGTCAGGTGTTTCCGACCGTCTGACTGGGGCACAGTGGCTATACCTCTTCATCGGCGGAGCAATCCTGTTCGGCCTCATCCGAGTGATCGGCGGACTGTGGGCGGTGCGGCACTTTGTTCGCACCAGTCGCCCGTTGATGTCTCCCGAACTTCTGGAACAGGTCGATCTGCTCCGCGCTGAGATGAACTGCCCCCAGCCCGTCGAGGTTCGCGAGTGTCCACATCTCGCCACAGCTGCGACGGTCGGATGGCGGCGGCCGGTGATTCTGCTGTCCGAGAGTTGGCAGACCTGGACCGAGACTCAGCTGAGATGCGTCCTGGCTCACGAGATCGCGCACATCACACGCGGCGATTTCCTGGCGACAGTGGCTGCGCAGGTCGGCGTCGTGCTGCACTTCTACCACCCGCTGGTCCACTGGCTGGCGAACCGCTTGCGACTGGAGCAGGAACTCGCCGCCGATGCGCTGGCCGCTCAAGTGGTCTGTGGATCGCGGGCTTACCTGAACGCGATTGGTGAACTCGCCTTGAAACAAACCGAAGAACCCGTGGGCTGGCCGGCCCACTCCTTTCTGCCAACCCGTAGAACGTTCTTGAGGAGAATCGAAATGCTTCGTGACCTGAAGTTCCTATCGGGCAGTGCGCCCCGCCTCGTGCGGTGGGTGACACTGGCGAGTGTGGCCGCGGTGACGCTGGTGGCCATTGGGTTGAGACCGCCGGGAGGTGAGACGGCTCCGTCCAGTGTGTCGGCAGAAGAGAAGCCGAAGGCGGCGGCAACCGTGGCGGCGAGTGGCGGAGCAAAACCGGCCACCGCTGAAGCCCTGAACCCGCAGTACATCCCAGCGGATGCCTTCTTGGTGATGGCCGCTCGCCCGGAAGTGCTGAACGAGCAGTGGCAAAAGATGAAGGCCGCGAAGCTAATCCCCGAGGAGGTTCCGAATCCGCTCGATAATGTGGTCGGATGTGTGCATGCGAGTGGTTTTCTCACATTGCCACCCAACATTGCTCAAGGACAAGGGGAGCCACCTAACGGCTTGTGTCTGACCTTTGCCAACCGAGAAGCCCGAGATGCGGCGTACCAGATGATACCCATCAAAACTGAGACCGTGGCTCCTGGTCAACCCGTTGAACCCGGCTGGAAGAAGACGAAACTGTTACTGTTCGAATACGAAGTGCATGCTGCAACCAACGTCGCTCGGTGCATGCCGGATGATCACACCTTGATGATTAGCACTCCAGAAGTCATCGAGAAGATGCTCCTCACCGGTCCGAAGTCGGCCTCCCCATTGACTCAAACCGAGAGCTGGAAAGCTGCCGCAAACGGCACGGTGGCGGTTGCGATCGACACCACTGGAATCCAGAAGCTGATGGCGCAGGCTCCTCCCAATCCGATCGTGGGGATGTTCTCCCCGCTGTGGGAGACAGCGGTCAGCCACACACTGGGGCTCACCGTCGGTGATCAGACGCAATTGAAGCTGACCTCGCTTTCGAAAGATGCGGCGGGGGCAAAGCAGATTGAAGCGATCCACACGGCTGGGATTGCGATGCTGACCAACATGCTGAGGAACTCCAAGAACAGCCCCGACCCGATGATGAAAATGAGCGTCGAGGGTCTGTTGCCGATTCTCGATAGCCACAAGCTCTCCACACGGGGGAGCGAAACGACGCTCAGCCTCGAAGCCGACGTGATGGGCGTATTGGCCACTCTGGCCCCGGCCATCACACAGGCTCAAGCCGCCGCCCAGCGGGCTCAGCAGCAGAACAACCTGAAGCAGATCTTGCTGGCGCTGCACAACTTCCACGGCACCTACCAGCACTTCCCGCCAGCCATCGTGATTGATCCGCAATCGAAGGTCGCTCGCAGTTGGCGCGTGGAACTGTTGCCGTTCTTGGATCAGGCGGGGCTCTATGAGCAGTACAAGAAAGACGAGCCGTGGGACAGTGAGGCCAACAAGAAAGTCCTCGCCCAGATGCCTGCGATCTTCCGCCACCCCTCACAGGTTACTGATTCGACAAACACCGCCATCGTGGCCGCCTACGGCAAGGGTCTGGTCTTCGAGGAGAACGACACCGATGGTACCCAGCTTCAGGAGATCCTCGACGGAATCTCGAACACGATTGCCGTCGTGGAGTCCAAGACAGAAATCCCATGGACTAAGCCGGAAGATATCCTGATCGATCTCAGTAAAGACAAACTGCCGGAGTTCGGCGGGTTTTCCGAGGGAATCTTCCAGGTCGGAATGGGCGATGGCAGCGTGCGTGCGATCTTGAAGTCGATCGACATCGCGGTGCTGAAGAAGCTGTTCACGAAGGCGGGCGGTGAGCGGATCGAGGGGTTCTAGCCAGAGGCAGCCCTCGTAGCTCAGTCGCTCCGCGACTGAGATTCCGACCGAGAGATCACTCTCGCAATCGAAACGTCCCGCCCCCGAAATGCGAGTCGCGGAGCGACATCGCCTACGGCTGGGCCACAAGCGTCGGGACACGGTGCGACGGCCATCCGCCGTGTCCTTCTTTCGAGCGATCACTCCCGCGACCGGGTTGGCGGCGGGGGTGGTCGTTTTTTTGGCCTTGGGGAACCCCGCTGGCAGGGCGGCCCTGGGATTAGTGCTTCTTTAGTTCACGCGAGAGCATGACTCCTCACGCGGGCAGATTTAAACCGTAGCCACGTGCGCCAGAACGTGGGCGAGTGGCCTGGTT
>JAYSVZ010000435.1:0-15842 GCA_043718305.1 Planctomycetota bacterium
GAAGGGACGATCGTCCAAAAAGATGAGATCGTGTGCGAGCTCGACGCCTCAGCCCTCCGCGACAAGGCCAAGCAGCAGGAGATCACTGTGACCCAGGCCGACTCTGCGGAGCTCAAGGCCAAGACGACGCTCGATGACACCCTCAATCAGAGTAAGCGCGACATCCAGGCTGCCGTCGTGAAGATGACGGTTGCGAAGCTTGCCGTCACTAAATACAAGGACGGGGAGTACCCCCAGTTGAAGCATGAACTGGAAGCGAGCATCGAACTCGCCAAAGAGGATCTGGTCCGCGCCAACGACAATTTCGAGTTCACCAAGCAGCAAGTCAAGAAGGGATACCGGACCCAGAACGAGATGGAAGCCAACCGGATTGCCAAGAAGCAAGCCGAATTCAAACTCAAGAGTGCGGTTGAGAAAAAGAAAGTCCTCGATAAATTCGACTTTACGACCAAGGTCTATGAACTCGAGTCGACCGCCACGGAACTGGAACTGGAACTGGAGAGCGTCAAGCTCAAGGCCACGCTCGCCGAGACCCAGGCCAAGGATGAATACCAAACTCAAAAGCTGACCAGTGCCGTCGAGCATGAGAAGTATGATCGTCTTCTCAAGCAGATCGCAGCCTGCACTTTGCGGGCCCCGCAAGCGGGCCAGGTCGTCTACGCGACCATGCAGTCGAGCAGCAGTCGGGGCAATGGCGAATCGATCGAGCAGGGAGCCACCGTCCGCGAGCGGCAGGCGATTATCAACCTCCCCGACCTCACCCAAATGAAGGTCGATTGCCGCCTGCACGAGGCGATGATCGGGAACATCCGCAAGGATCTCCCCGCTCGAATCAAGATCGACGCGTACCCCGACCGCCTGTTCAAGGGGATCGTATCGCACGTCTCATCGGTCCCGATGCAGGGCCGCTGGCCGAACTATGACCTGCGCGAGTACGAAACAGAAATTAAATTGATCGACGAGCCAGAGATCATCAAGACGCTCCGCCCGGGGCTCACCGCGCAGGTCGAAATCCTCGTCGATAACCGGGAATCGGTCCTGCAAATTCCGATGCAGGCGGTGCTGGCCGTGGCCCATAAGCAGTTCGCGTATGTCCTGACCAGCCACGGACCCGAACAACGAACCTTGAAGGTGGGCCAGAGTAACCAATCCCACGTGGAAGTCCTCGAAGGCGTCGCGGAAGGGGAGCAAGTCATCCTCAACGCCCGCAGCCAGTTGGGCGAAGAGCTGGCTGCGCTCGAAGCGTTACTCAATCTGGAAAAAGCCGAGAGCGGAGCCAAGGAAGTCATCCCGCCGATTCCCGCAGCCCCTCCCGGTGGCCCGATGGGCGCTCCGATGGGCTCTCCGATGGCAGGGCCCCCAGGCGGCCCGGGAGCTGGCGGTTTCGGAGGACCAGCTAGTGCTGGAGGCCCGAGTGGTGGCGCTGGTCCTGGCGGTCCCCCAGCCGGTGGTGGACCGGGAGCTGGCGGTCCCGGCGGCGGCGGGCGAGGACGGACCTTTGAAGATCGCGACGCCAACAGCGACGGAAAGATCAGCAAAGAAGAAGCCGGAGAACGCATGGCGGCGGGGTTCAGCGGCATGGACACCGATGGCGACGGGGCACTCACTAAGGCCGAGTTCACCGCAGCCATGGAACGCTTTCGCCAAGGGGGCCCGGGCGGCGGAGCCGGTAGTGGTGGCGGCGGACCGGGAGCTGGTGGACCGGGCGGAGGCCGTCCCGCTGGAGAAGGCGGCGGTCGCCGTACCGAACAGTAGCGCCGTCTGAATGCTCCGTTCTTCCGCCCCGAAGACGTGTGTGCATCAGAAAAGTAGTCCGTTCGCCCCACCACGGAGGTGCATAGTGCCCAAGGCACTGAACTCACTGGTGATCGAGGTTTGCACCCTCGATTAGAAATTGAACACACGGAATACCCAGCGCAGCCGACGAGCCGCAACAAACTGGAACCATCGAGTTCGCTTCCAGTCCGCCCCTCCATTGCGACTTTGCGTTCAATATTGAATTGTCGCGGTGCCTGTTGAACAGCTCATTTCAACGCAAAGGCGCCAGGATGCAAGGTGGGGGGAAAGTTGGTCGCTTGGACCAGTCCAGTCACCGGCAGTTCTTGCCGCTCTACTCCTGACCCATCCTCACTGGATTCTTCGGTACGACCGAAAAGTTCCCCCGTTTCGGCAAAACCGGAATATTTTCACAAGTCGTCATGCCTTGCCGATCGATAAGTGTCAAAGCGGAGCGGAAGTCTCGAACCGCTTCGACGAGGGCGTGAAGGCCCACAGTCATCGATGCATCTGGAGGCGAAGGGATGACCAGTTTACAAACCCGCTTGAGGCGGTGTCTGCTCGCTGCGGCGTTGGGTCTCCTGGCCCTGCCGAACAGCGGTTGCCATCTGCTCGTGGGATTGGCCCATGATTCATTGGTGTTGTCGAACTTCTGGTTCACGACCCCGCTCATTCCGGTGTCGCCCTACATGAGTCAGAAGATCGAAGACGAGTATTGGGAAGAGGAGCGTTACAAACGCGTCCCGATCCTGGATCCCGTCGAAGGAGAGAACGCTCCGTTGTTCTGCCTCGATCCCCCATCACCCGATGAGGTGATGCGGGCGCTGCCAGACAATACGTCGGGCGGCGTGGCGTTCCTCGCCGAGACGAGCCGGAACAACGTCCGGATTATCACCGAGCCAATGGTCGACCGGCTGGACGATTGCCGGTTCTACCCGATGGTCGGCCCCGCCCGGGTCCACCATTGCCATTACAAATGCACCGTTTACTTCGAAGAAGTGAAGCGGTCCTACTGGCCGGTGCCGTTCACCAACCGCGATCAGCGACAAGAAGTGGTCTATGTCGACCATGACCACCTGATCCGCTGCGGCGGACCGGAATCGAATTCCACGACGATGGAATAACGCCCAGTCATTGAGACCGTTTTCGAGAACTCCAGGTGACGCAAAGGCTCGGTCAGGGTATCTGACCGGGCCTTTGTTCGTTTGGGGGAGTAGCGCGCGGGCAAATCGAGTTCGTAATCTTGATGACCCCGTCACTTCTTCGCAACGGGACTCGGAGCGAACAGTCCTGCCAGAAACGCCGTGACGGTCATGAACACACTCAGAATCGTTTCAGGTTTCGTGCCGTTCGTGACCGGAGGAGTGAAGTAGCCCTGGCATAGGACGTAGACCGCTCCCAGCATCACCAGGGCGAATGAACTGATGATGATGATCCAGACGATGTTGCTCGTTGACTGGTCAGGCTCCGGCACGCGGGTGCCCAGTGCGGTTGCTACCGCATTCTTTTGATCTTCAGGCAGCGCATTGACCGCCTCTTGAATGGCCGCGACCCGCTCGTTCGCTGGTTTTGCGGCGATTTCACGGGAGAATGATTCGAGCGCGGGCATGGGATTGACTCCGAAAGAGGCTCTCTGGTGAAGGCGATTTCTAGCGTCTACCGAGCCAATGGTATCGCCCCCGACTGGCGCCACATGACCTGTCGAGGTCATTCTGGAAGGATTCTTTCGCTCACATTGTGGCCTCAGTTTCGGTCAGTGGCGGGAATCAATGGCCCCGTAAGACGGCCTTTCCAGGCCGTCTTCGATCGGTTCTTGCAGGGTTGGAGTCCAGGCTTTAGCCTGTCCGGAACAGCCTCAAGGCTGGACTCCAACCCCTGGTTTAGTCTTCGTGAAGCGCTCGACGGCCTAAAAAGGCTGTCTCACCCCATCACCGTCGCTTCCACCTCGCGCATGTATTGCAAACTCTCCACGGCGATCTTTTCTGGTCCCGGCGAGTAGTCAAACACCTCGACCGAGATCCAGCCGTCGTAGTGGCGATCGCGAAGGGCCCGGAAGATCGGGTGGAAGTCGGTCTCCCCCATCCCCGGACCCAGCAAGTTCGTATCATTCACGTGGAAGTGCCGAGTGCAGTGCTGGAAGCGGTCGATCAGTTCGGGAAGCGGGGTCCGCTCGCCGCCGAGCATCGCCTTCACGTCTTGATGGAGTTGAAGGGTGGGGTGCTTCACGGCGTGGATAATCGCCATCGCCTCGGCACACGTATTAATGAAGTTGGTCTCTTTCGGCGTCAGCGGTTCCAAACAGAGTGTCACCCCCCGCGCGCCCCAGTGGTCCGCACATTCCCGAAAAACCTCGACCGAGGCGTCGAACGCCTGCTCCCAGCTCACGCCCGGCTGTAGGTTCCGCTGTGCCGGGGAGCCGAAAACCATCACCTTGCCGCCCACATCCGCACACAGGTCCCCCAGCCGCTTCAAGTAGTCCGCCGTCTTCTGCCGCACCGCCCGATCGGGGCTCGTTAAGTAATAACCGGTCGTTTTGGCCAGCATCCAGTGGATGCCGATCACCTCGACGCCGTGTCGGGCCGCTGTGTCGCGAAGCTTGATCCGGTCGGCTGCCGAGACATCACACGGCTTGGCCCCCAGCATAAACGGAGCCAACTCGATCCCGGTATAGCCCGTCCGGCCCGAGAACTCGCATTGCTGTTCCCAGTTCCAGTCCACAAAGAGTTCGTGACAGATGGCGTATTTCATCGCGAGTCTCCGGATGTCAAGGCTTGACAGTTGAGCAAGGTGCGGAAGAGATGCCTCGCGTGCCGAACATAACGTGACCTCCCGGTAATGACGAGTTCGCGCCCCCCTGAATCAGATCGAATTGCAGGCTCCTGCCCCCCCCGGACGATTCCTAGGGACGCGAAAAGGCGATCCCCATCCACATCCGGACATCCGGCGCGCCGACTGTATCGATTGGGAAGACTCACGGGGATCCTTTTTCACGACGTGGTTCGAGAAGTGTTCGACTGGCTGAAGTGGGCAGACTTTGACGGCCGAAGTCTTACCAATAGGCAATCTGTGCCGGTCCACTCGTTGTTCATGGACTTGCACTGGCACAACTTCCGAACTTGATAGAGAACACACAAAGGGGACTCCACGCCATGCGACACGCCACTTGGTTAACCGTTCTGATGGCAGCGTTCTCGCTGCTGAGCGGAACCGATTCGGAAGCCGGACTTTTCTGCGGTGTTGGCCGCTATCGAAACTGTCCGCAGGAAAGCTGCCAGCCGTGCCAAGACTATTGTCAGGCCCGAACCTGCAACAGCGGCTGCTACAAGACTGTCCATGAGACGACGTGGTGTACTGAGACGTATCAGGAATGCCAGACGGTCATGGACACCTGTGTCGAGAAGGTGCCCGTCACCTGCAATCGCACGGTCCACGACACCTGCTGGCGGGATGAGTGCTACACGGTTTGCAAGCCGTGCTACACGACCTGCTACCGGGATGAATGCTACACCGTTCGGGTGCCGCACTACCAGACCTGCTACCGCACCGTCTGCCACCAGGTTCGCAAGCCTTGCTACAACACGTGCTACCGCAACGTGACGTACACGGTCTGCAAACCTTGCTACCAGACGCACTACCGGACCTGCTCGTACACGGTTCGTAAGCCGCACTACAACACCTGCTACACCAACGTCTGCTGCACCGGTTACAAGACCGAGACCCAGACTTGCTACAAGACTGTTTGCAACACGATTTGCCGTCCCATCACCGAAACCCGGTGCGAGAACGTCGAATGCGGTGAGTGGCAGATGGTCAAAGAATGCGTCCCCGGTCCAGTCGTCGACCGTGTCTGTCAAACCCCCGGCTCGTTCTGCTGGGATGAAAAGGGTTGCTGCTGCGTCTACAAGCCCGGCTGCTGCCACACCGAAAAAGTCCAGTGCCCACCCCGCGTGTGCTGCAAGAAGGTCTGGGTTCCCAAGACCGTCACCCGCCACATCAGCTGCACCCGTTACGTGACCGAAACCAAGCAGTGCCAGGTGCCTTACACCACCTGCCGTCAGGTTCCGTACACCTACACTCGCCAGGTGCCCCACACGACTTGTACCTGGACCTGTGAGACCCAGTGCCGCCAGGTGCCTTACACCACCTGCACTTACACTCGGGAATGCCGGACCAAGCAAGTGCCACACACCACTTGCACCTGGACCTGTGAGAACGTGACCCGTCAAGTGCCGTACACCACCTGCTCATGGACCTGCGAACAGCGGACCAAGAAGGTGCCATACACCACTTGCACGATGACCACGCAGAACTGCACCCGCAAGGTGCCGTACACCACATGCCGCCAGGTCTGCGAGACCCGTTACGTGACGAAGACGCACTGCGTGCCTCGCCAGGTGATGGTCACCAAGACCCGCTGCACCCCGCGGACCGTCTGCCGCCAAGTGCCGGTTGACCCAGGCTGTGGAACCAGTGGTTGCGGAAACGGTGACTGTGCCAACGGGAACAGCGGCAACGGAAACGGTGGCTGCCTGGCCGTCGATCCAGACTGTGCCGCCCCGATGACCGCTGGCTGCGATGGAGCCACCTGCACGAAGTAATGGCGTGCGAGATGAATTCGGAAGTGCCTACGGGGGAGGACAAAAGTCCTCCCCCGTTTTTTTGCATCTCGCGGACAAAATATTCTCCGCGCGGGCTGGAATGAGGCCTTGTTCCGGCTCCCTCTCCCCCCGGGAGAGGGGTTGGGGGTGAGGGCCTCGCGTCAAGGCGATGCCCGAGTCATGGCCTCATTCCAGCCCGCGCGGGAAAATCAACTCGATCGAAGCCGAGTTCGATCAGGAACCCGATCTCAGCTGTTCATTGAGCGGCACGCAGATCGACTCCAGGGGAATGTCTGGAGCCTGCCCTACGGTGGACTCTAGTCCCTCATCGAGGTCGCGCCCGATGATTGTTGCATCAGCCTGTCGTGGCTCAAGCTCGATACCCCAACAGAGGTCAGTGAATCGTCGCTCTCACGGCTGATGCCGGGTATCAGCTCGACAGCGATCGGGCGGAGGTGAGTCTCCCGTGCTTTACGGCACTCGCTCCCAGAGCGCGACCACCACAACCCCGCCCGAGATTGTCCCGGCAGAGATCTTTCCTCTGAAAAACTCAAAAACTCGCAAAAATCCCTTCACGGCGGGGGTCATATCTGAGACGATTGATAGGTTGCGGCCAATCGGTGGGCTGCTATTGTTGTGGCTCTCAGGGGCCACCCTGGGATGCGGATGCGAGTGACACATGATCTACACCCATTGCAATGGCCTTTCGCGGCGATCGTGTCTGCAACTCGGCCTCGCCGGGTTTGTCGGGGCGGGTTTTTCCCAGCTTCTTCAGATGCGGGCTTTGGCAGGCGATGCGGTGGCGGGTGGGGCGCGGGCGAAGAGCTGTATCCTGGTCTGGCTCGATGGCGGACCGACGCATTACGAGACCTTTGACCCGAAGCCCGAGGCCCCCAGTGAGGTCTGCGGCGAGTTCCGGGCCATCGACACGAAGGTTCCTGGCATCCAGTTCTCGGAGCATATGACCCGGCTGGCGAGTATCGCCGACAAGTTTTCGGTGATCCGCTCCATCCGCCATGAGCAGGGGAACCACGGGGCGGGCAACCACTATATGATGACCGGGGCGCCGCCGCGGATTCCGGTCGGGTGCGGGGCGTTTGTGAGCTTCCACCCGAGTATGGGGTCGGTCGCCTCGTATGTGAGAGGGAACCAGGACGGATTGCCGGGGTACTTCTCAATGCCTTCGATGTCCCGCTCGGGTGGCCCGAACTTCCTAGGGGCGCAGTACGCCCCGTTCGTCGTCCCGGATGACCCCAATAGCGGGCACTTCCGCGTCCGCGATGTGGCCCTGCCCGCGCAGATCAAGGAGGACCGCTTCGCCCAGCGGCGTGAACTTCGAACGCAGGTCGACCGCTTGCCCCGCATCCCCGACAAGGCCGCAGCCGACCCCGTAGTCCCGCTCGATGAGTATTACCAGCAGGGATACGACCTCGTCGCCTCGCCGAAAGCACAAAAGGCATTCGACATCCACAGCGAGGCCCCCGAGACCCGCGAACGCTACGGTCGCAATTCGTTTGGCCAGCGTGTGCTGCTAGCCCGGCGACTGGTCGAAGCGGGGGTTCCATTTATCACCTTGAACGAGGGCGGCTGGGACCACCACACGAATCTCTTCGGAGCCTTGAAGGAGCGATTGCCGCAGTTTGAGAACTCCATCGCCACGCTGATCGAGGACTTGTCGGAGCGGGGCCTGCTTGACAGTACGTTGGTGCTGGTCCTGGGCGAGTTTGGGCGGACTCCCAAGATCAACAAGGACGCCGGACGCGACCACTGGTCGAACGCGATGAGCGTCCTGATGGCGGGTGCGGGCACCCCCGGCGGCACGATCGTCGGGGCCACCGACCGCGCGGGCTACTCCGCCGTCGACCGAGTCTTGTCTCCCGAGAACTTTGTCTCCACGGTCTATACCAAACTCGGCATTAACCCGGACCAGATCCTGTATACCCCGCTGGGAAGACCGACACATTTGGTGAGCGATCCGACGCCGATTCTGGAGTTGCTGGGACACCGTTCACACCCTGGCTAGGAGTGGGGGCATTTTTTTGTAGTGGGCTTGGACGGCTTGGGTATGGAAGTGGTCGGGGGTTTTCTGGCGTTGGTGGCAGGTTTCCAGGATGGTCAGCCGCGTTTCCACGAAGCGGCGGCCGGCGGCGCTTGGGGTGCCGAAGCTCAGGTGTATCCAGCAAGGTCAACGGCCCAGAATGTTCGGATTCCCGGAACAGACGGGCAAAGCGATGCCTGACCCAAGAACCTTGCAAATCGGCGACCAAGTCCGGTTCGTCAGCATTCCCGAGGAGTGGTCGACTCCGGGGTACACGATTCATCGCGACTCGATCGAGTTCATGAAGAAGTTATTGTTTATTGCGCCGGTTCCCTTCACGGGTGGTGGAGATCGATGAGTTTGGTCGACCGTGGATCCACGCTCGCATCAAGCGCCGAGGCCGAACGGAATGTCACCAATGGTTGATTGTGGAGTTGACCGGCTGGCGCAAGGTGGAACGTCGCCATCAGTCAAATCAAGAGGTTCAGGAGGTTCAGCATTAAAACCGTCCCGCTCGAAACGGTGCCGCATCGACATGCGGCTTTTCGCCCGTCATCAACTCCGCTAATAACTTCCCGGTCCCCGTCGCCAGCGACAGTCCCAGCATGCTGTGACCGGCGGCGACGTAGGTGTTCGACAGGCTTGGCACCCGGTCGATGATCGGCTTCCCATCGCAGCTCATGGGCCGCCAGCCGAACCACTCTTCTTCGACCGGTTCGCCGTACGGGTCGTGCAGGTACTCGCTCGCTCCGCGCCGCAGCAGGCCGAGCCGCTGTTGATTGAGCGTCGAGTCGTAGCCCGCGAACTCCATCGTGGAGCCGATGCGGTAGCCGGTTTGGAACGGCGTGATCGCGACGTGGTACTCCTCCAGGATCATCGCATGCTTTGGGCAGACCTTGGGGCGGCCCATCGTGATCGAGTATCCCTTGCCGGGTTGGATCGGCGGGACGTAGCCCAGGGCTTCTCCCAGCAGGGGGGTCCACGCACCGGCAGCCAGCACGAACTGATCGGCCCCCAGTTCGCCCGCTGCGGTCTGCACGGCCCGCACGCAACCATCTTCGGTCACGAAGCCAGTGACTTCCGTGTTCTCTTCGATCATGACGCCGATTTCGAGCAGTCGCCGCTTCCAGGCTGCCATCAACTCGCTCGGACGAAGGTGGCTATCGGTCGCATACTTAAAGGCCCCCGCCAGTCCCGGCTTGAGAGCCGGTTCGAGGGCCACCAGTTGCTGTCCATTCAGCGGTTCCGCGCGGACGCCATATTCGCGGGTGACCAGTTCGTTGGTGGCGGCGTATTCGTCGAACATCTTCTGCGTCGCGTAAACGAACAGCATCCCGGTCGTATCGAACTCGGTCTTCGTTAGCTCCGATTGAAAGAGTCGCCGGTACTCCTGGTCGGACGATTGCAGCAAGGCATGCAGCGCATGCCCCGTCGAGAGCATGTCCTGCTGATTGCAGTACCGGGCAAACTTCAGCAGCCAGCCCCACAACCGAAAGTCGATTCGCGGACGCAAGTAGAACGCCGAGTTGTTGTTGAACATCGACTTGAGCGTCTTGGTAATCGCCCCCGGCTTGCAGAGCGGCAGCACATGACTGGGACTGATGTAGCCGCAGTTCCCATGCGAACAGGCCTTGCCGAACAGCCCCTTGTCGAGGATCGTGACTTTTTTGCCCGCTTGCTGGAGATAGTAAGCGCTGGCGGCTCCAATGACGCCGCCGCCGACGATCACCACCCGTTGTCCGGAACTCATGCTCAGTGGTCCATCTGGAAAGGATCGCGCTGAGGTCAGCGATGTCGCTGACTCGACCGCCCCTTGCGATGGGCGATCATAGGTACTCCGGCTCCCGAGAACAAAGTTGCCGGGGCCGACATGCCGGAGATCTACGGCGTGGCTGGCGCAGCGGGAGCCGCCGGGGCTGCTTCTGGGGCGGGGGCCGCTGGTACTGGCTCTGGCTCCGGGGCGGGCATCGGCTTGGGAGCAGCCTTCAGGGCTTTCAGGCGGTCGAGCTTGGCCTTGGCGGCATCGGCTTTGGCCTGAGCGGCTTTCGCGGCCGCATCGTAGTCGGTGAGGGCCTTTTGCTCTTCCGGCTTGGCGGGGGCTTCAGCGGCAGCTTTGTCAGCGGCGGCTTTTGATATGGCCATCTCCTCGACGAGCAACTTCTCGGCGGCGGCGGACTTCTCCGTAGCGGCTTTGGCGGCAGCGGTCAGTTCTTCGGTGGTCTTCTTACCCGTCGTCGCGACCGTTTGTTCGGCGTTGGCTTTTTCAAAGGCGGCCTTCGCTGCGGCGAGGGCCACTTCAGCCGCTTTAAGGGCCTCTTCGGCCTTGAGCATCGCGGCGGTCTTTTCGGCCAGGGCCTTTTCCATGTTGGCTTTATCGGCGGTGGCGGCTTGAGTCTTCGCGGTGATTTCGTTCAGTTGAGCGGCTGCGGTGTCGGCGAGGGCTTTGCGGTCGGTGAGGACTTTGTTGACGACGGCAATCTGAGTGGTGGCCTGGGTCAGTTCGTTGGTCGCTCCGCCGACCGCTTGTTCGACGAGCGCGATCGTGGCATCGATCGTGGGGGGGTTGGTGTTAAACTCGTTGAGCAAGGCCCCGTCGGCGGCGTTCCAAATACGGATCATTCCGGTCCAGTCACCAGCCAGGACGCGCTCGCTCTCGGCATCGAAGGCGACTTCCATCCCGAGGTCGGTCTGCCCCGGGAACTCACGCAGTTGGCCCCCGTCACCGTTCCACAAACGGACCACGCGGTCGCGTCCGTTGGAAACCAACCGGCCATCGCGGATGTAGTCGAGCGACAGGCATCCGCCGTGGGCGTTCCACTTCTTGACCTCGGTCCCGTTGTTCATTTCCCAGAGACGGATCGTGTTGTCTTCGCTGGCCGAAGCGACCAAGTTGCTATCGGAACGCCAACTGATATCGGTAATCATCCCTTGATGACCGAGCAGGTTATAGAACTCCTTGCCGGTCGATGATTCCCACACGACCAGTCCGTTCGAGCGGTCTCCCGAGGCGAGTAGCACACCGTCCGGACTGAACTCGACAGCGGTGATCCAGTCGGTGTGCTTCTTGCTTTCGAAGAGCAGTTCGCCCGTTTCGACCGAATAGACCCGGATCATTTTCTTAGGACCGCCCAGGGCGATCATCGTCTGATCCGCCGAGATGTCGGCAGCCAGAACCGAGTCGTACTCGTCACCGATTTCCGCGGTTCGTTCGCCGGTCTTCACGTCGTAAACGATGACTTTGCCGCTCGCTCCACCGCGACCGCCACCAGCCATCAGCATCGCTCCGTTGCGGCTGAACTTGAGGATCTGCGGCTGGCCTTCCGGGAAGGGGAGAACACCCAGGACTTCGAACGTTTGCGTGTGGTACAGCGTGATCTGGCGATGGCCCGAGATCGCCGCCAGCGGAGCCCAGGGGCTATTCGCCAAGGCCGTCACCGCGTTCTTGGTCGCCGCTTGCGTGATCGGATCGCCGAGGTAGGCCACTGGCATGGCGACTTCGGCGGGGCGTTCGGTTGAGACCTCGATCTTGGCGAGCGAAGATTTCTTCTTCATCTTGGCTGAGCTGCCGCTGGTCTCCAGCAAGCCGCCATCGATCCACTTCTTGATGAGGGTCAGTTCAGCTTCGGGCATCTTGTCAGCGTTCGGAGGCATCTTCGGCTCCGACTCGTGCGTGATCAGGCTCCACAGGTAGCTGGCCCCGGCATCGCCGCCTTCCACAACGGCTCCCGAGCCGCCGCCGAGCATCGTTCCCGCGTAGTTATCGAGGGTCAGGCCCCCCTTGCGGTCGTTGGCGTTGTGACACGATCCACACCGCGCCTTGAACAGCGGGAGAATGTGATCGTTGTACGTGATCTTCTCGGCGGCGGCGTCCTGGGCGAACGCCGGGGCCGAGGTGAGGAGAAGGGCAAGAGTGAGGGTCAGGTAACGCATGGTCACGATCAGCAAGTGCCAAGGGACAAGGGCCAAGTGTTCAGTCAAGCTGCTGAAGACTGAACACTGACGACTGAAAACTTCCTCAGTGATTGAACAGGAACTCGCGGCTGTTCATCAGGGCCCAGAAGACATCGTCCAGCGACCGATTCGCGTCGCTCCCCTCGGCGAAGAGGGGGGCTAGGGCAGTGACTTCCGTTTCGGTCGGCTTGCGGGTCAGGCAGGTGATGTACAACTGCTCGACGATCTGCGGCGGGGTCAGTTGCTTGTCTTGCAGTGACTTGATGACGCCGCCTTGCTGGATCTTCGTGTTGACCACATCTCCGTTCATCAGGTGCAGAGCCTGCGACAGAGTCGGCTCCATCTTCACTTCGCAGGAGCAAGCCGTCTCGCGCGTGGCCCGTCCGAAGGTCGTCAGGAAGTAGG
Organism: Planctomycetota bacterium; assembly: GCA_043718305.1. Taxonomy (GTDB): domain Bacteria; phylum Planctomycetota; class Planctomycetia; order Planctomycetales; family Planctomycetaceae; genus TH-plancto1. Next base: position 12,769 of record JAYSVZ010000435.1, read on the forward strand.
TCGAAGTCTGGCCGTTGGCGATCTGCACCGCTCGCGATCCGAGCGGCAGTCCCGCGAACTTCTCCTTCGTCGTCGTCACTTGGCCGATGATGTCGAGCATCGATTCGGCCTTGATCCGCCGAATCGTCTGATGCGCGAAGTTCAGCTCATCACTGCCGTTGCTCTCGTTCCGCTGGGTGGAGCGCTGGTAACTCTTGGAGAGACAAATGTCCCGCACGAGGGCTTTGAAGTTGTAGTTCGACTCGGTGAACCGCTTAGAGAGTTCGGCCAACAGTTCCGGGTTGGAAGACGGGTTCGAGATGCGAACATCGTCGACCGGCTCGACGATTCCAACTCCCATGAAGTGTTGCCAAATGCGGTTCGTGAAGTTCTGGGCAAAGTACGGATTGGCTGGTGATGCGAGCCACTTGCCCAGCGCCACGCGGCGATCCAGTCCACCGGTCAGATCGGCTGGTCCGCCGCCCAGATAAGTCGGGATCGCGTTGGCCCCGGTGACGGGGTGCTGCACTTCGCCGCCGCCCGCATTGAAGATGATCTGTTCGCGGGAGTCTTCCGAGGTCTTCCGTCCGACCTGAGCGAACAAGGCTGCGAAGTTGTAGTAGTCGTCCTGCGTCCAGCGATCGAACGGGTGGTTGTGACACTGGGCGCATTGGATTCGCATCCCCATGAAGATCTGGGCGGTGTTCTCGGCGATCTTCAGGCGGTCTTGCTCCATCTGGTAATAATTCGTCTGCGCGACCTTGAACGTACCACCGCTGGCGGACAACAGATCCTGGACCATCTTGTCGAGCGGAACGTTGTTCGAGATCTGTTCGACGAGCCACTGGTAGTAGAGCACGACCGATTTGGTGGAGACTTGCTGCGTGGTGCGGATCATGAGCCACTCGGCCCACTTCGAGACCCACATCTCCGTGAACTCTTTGCGGGCCAGGAGTTCGTCGATCTTCAGTTCACGCTTATTCGGCTCGGCAGCGGCCATGAAGGCGGCGTACTCATCCCGCGTCGGCAGAACGCCGACCAAGTCGATCGACACCCGCCGCAAGAACTCCTCATCGCTGCAAATCCCGCTCGGGTGAATCCGCAGCTTCTTGAGCTTCGAGGCGACGAACTCGTCGATGTAGTTGACCGGCTCGGGCGGGGTCTCTTGGTACTGCAGGGCCTTGGGGAGGACGATGTACTGCGACCCGACGGTGAACGTTGAGAAGCGGGCCATCACGAACGCCTCGCCCCGCGCGCCAGCGGTGACGACACCGGCGGGACTGATCGCAGCCGAGTTTTCATTGTTGGTCAGGAACAGGGCCAGGTGGGTCACATCGCGGTCGGTTCCATCGGAGTAGGTCGCCCGAACCGTGACGCGTTGTGTCTCCCCGGCTCCGTCCAGGACTCCGTTTTGCGGGTAGATCGTCATCCCAGTACACGTGGCGATATCCGCCGGGTCTAGCGGTGTTCCCGCGGCGATCCACTTGACGATCTGTTGATTCAGTTCGCTGTCCTTTTCATACCGCTTGCCACCGGTGTGCGGGACATCTCCGACGCACTTCTCCACCATCATGCTCGCTTCGGGAATCGCCAAGTCGACGCGGCGCCCGGGGAATTCACGAGTGATCCGGTGATGGTCCCCGTTGGGGTCGTAGCCGAACAGTGACAGCCGAAAACCGTCCTTGCCGCGCGCGGCCCCGTGGCAGCTTCCGGTGTTGCAATTGGCCTTCATAAAGACTGGCATCACGTCGAGTTTGAAGCTAATCGGGCGGACTTCGACCGCCTTCTCGACCTTGATGGGCACTGTCAGAGACTTTCCCTCGAAGTCGATCTTGAGTTCCGTTGTCCCGTCAGCGACCGGATGAAGGGTATTCGCTTCGCGGCGGACCAGGGCGGGGTTCGCCAGAGTCCAAGCGGCAATGTCGGTGACATCACGGGTGATTCCGTCGGCATAGACCGCCTGGATCACCATGCCTTGCCGATCAAGGGCCGTCGCCAGGTTCACATCCGGCGGTGACACTCGCAGCTCCGCCAAGTCGGCTGCTCGGGAGTAAGCCGAGGCGAGAACGAGGAGAACGATCGAGGCGTAAAGACGAGTCAACATGTTCAAGGGACCATGCGTCGATTTCGGGTTGTGTCTACCGGATGTTTCACCGCGGAGACACGGGTGCTTGGTAGCAGAAGTCGTCAGACTTCTGGAGTCAGAAGTCTGACGACTTCTGCTACCCCAATTCCGCCTTACGGCTTGGCCGTAGCTGCAGCTTTTTCCTTCTGCTGGAGTCGCAACTGTTCCAGTCGCGACAACGGCTTCGGCGGAGGAGCCGCGACCGCAGCCACCGGCATCGGTTCAGGCATCGGCGGCGGGGTGGCCATCGGCGGTGGGTCGTTCGGCTTGGGCGGTGGCGGGGTATCAATCCGCAGCCGTCCGGTGCCGAGGTTGTGGACCACCATGTCGCCATTTTCGGGGATCAAAATCTGAGCGAACAGGTTCTGATTGTTCCCGGCAGGAGCGTTGGCTGCAGCCTTGATCATGTAGGAGAACTCGGTCGTATCCTTGGTAATCTTGATCGGTTCGGCGGTGGTGTTGGCGGGAAGGCCGTAGAGCGTGGCGACCGCTTCGCCTTCGAAGTCTTTCCGCTTGGTCACTTTCACGAACATGGGAATATCTTGCCCCTGTTCCATGGCGGCTGCGGCGAATTCGAGCGTCATGTACTGCTCTTCGATACGGATCGGCACGAAGGGAGTACAGGTTTCGATCGGTCCATTCCCGACCGTCGCGATGCAGCGGATGGCAATCGGCCAGTCGCCGACGGGGGCGTCGCCATTGACGGTCACGCTGATGAGGGCTTCGTTCTGTCCCTCGGGAATCGACACTGACCCGCTGGAGCTGACACCCGGTGGGTTTTGCAGGAACAGGACTTGGATCGGGGCTTTGAAGTCACCGACGCGCTCGGAGATGACTTTCAGGTTGTAAGAACCGCCGCGCACAATCGGCACCTTGGGGGGCTCGATCGTCACCTTGAACGGAGCAGCCTGCGTGACGACGACCGGCAGGCGGGTCTGCTCTTCCGACCAGACGGTCTGCTGATTTGGTC
>JAYSVZ010000436.1:0-4780 GCA_043718305.1 Planctomycetota bacterium
GCTGTGCGGATGGCGCTGGCCTCGTCGGGGAGATGCCGGACGCTTTCGAGGACGCCTCCGTCACGTGTCACCAGACCTCGCAGCATGAATGAATTGGCATCGAAGATCTGCCACGGACCACGCTCCTGACCGGGCGCGACGAGTTCATTCCCGGTCAGCAGAATACGGACGCGCGGCGAACGCACGACCGCCAGGGTTGGCCCACCGAGCGAAGCTGCCACCGCGACATCTTGCGGCCGGAGTCGGCGTCCGGTGGACAAGACGGTTTGACCGATGGAAATATCTTCGCCGATGCGGCCGACATGCTTTCCGATCGGGAGCGGTTCGGTGACTTCGATCCCTGTTTGAACATTTCGCGTGACCTCGACCGGCACGACCGCATCGGCCCCCTCGGGAAGCGGAGCCCCGGTCATGATCCGCACACATGTTCCCGGTGTGACCACCACGCCAGACGGCCGCGCGGGTAAGCTCGCTCCGATCACACGGAAGAGAGCGGGCGAGTAATCACTGGCCCCAATCGTCTCATCGGCCCTGACAGCAAACCCATCCATCGCCGACCGCTCAAACGCGGGAACGTTCAAACTTGCGACAAGTGGTTCGGCCAACACGCGGCCCGTGGCCTGGTCCAGCGGAATCGATTCCGCCTCGCAAAGCGTGACGACCCGATCGAGCCAAGCCCACGCCTCGTCGACCGTATGCCGCGAGGCAAAGCCGCGCATGCGAACATCGCGAGTTGGTGGATTCATCAAGGGCCACCCAAAGGGATTGTGACTCTCATCCGACCATGATCTGTCGCTCAAGCGATTCGACCAGTTCCTGGACAGCCCATTCGCTCGCCCCGACGCGAACCTGCGTTCGCGATTCGAGGAACTCATTCACCCGACGCTCCGCCGAGACAACGGTGCTATGGTTTCGTCCCCCGAAGAACTGGCCAATCTCAGCATAAGCCGTTCCGGTCAGCCGCCGCGCCAAATACATCGCCAACATTCGCGGGTGAGTCGCTGCTTTCGTCCGTTTGTTCGATCGCAAGTCATCCGCCGTCAGACCAAACATCTTACAGACTGCCAGCTCCACGTCAGCCATCTTCACCACCCGCAGGCAGTCGCGCTCGAGCCGACCGAGGGCTTCGCGAGCTGTTGTCACGGACATCTTGCGTTGATGAGCAAGGGTCCAGTTGTGGAGGCTGTTCATGGCCCCTTCGAGTTCGCGGACGTTGTCCTTGAAGCGGGCCGCGACGAACTGAAGTACCTCGTCCGACAGTTCGAATTCCAGTGTTGTCATCAACTGCCGCAAGATCGCCATTCGCGTGGCGGCATCGGGGGCATCCAATCGGCAGACCCACCCGGAGTTGAGCCGGGAAATGATCTCGTCCGAAGTTCTCGTCAACAGGTTCGGGTGCCGATCCCCCGCGACGACGAGTTGACCGCCCCGCGATTCAATCCGTCGCAACGTTTGCAAGAACTCTTCCTGCAAGCCGCGCTTGCCATCCAGGAAGTCGACATCGTCGACGACGAAGACATCGACGTTCCGGAACCGCTGCCGGAAACTGGTGACCGACTTTGCATCGATCGACTGGGTGTAGTAGTTTGCGAACGCCTCAGCCGAGAGGGAGAGGACGAGCTTCTTGGGGTGAGCGCGGCGGATCTCAGCGGCGATTGCGGCGAGCAGATGGCTCTTGCCATTGCCGACCGGGCTATAGACATAGAGTGGGGCGTGACTCTGGGCCGCCAAGAACTGCTGAGCGGCACTGAAGGCCAGACGATTGCTGTCGCCGACGACGAACTGGCTCAAGGTCCGCGTCCGCAGACCGCTCGCCGCATCGCTTGATGTCGGGACATCACGCGAGGTCCGCGCGACCGACTTCGCCATGGGCGGGGCCGTTGTTTCGGCAGAGTTCACAACGGCGGGCGTCAGCACGAGAGCCTCGTCATAGGTCCACACCACGCGGGCCTCTTCACCGAGCAACTCCCGAGCGAGGCGCAACGCCACCGTCCGAAACTGCTTTTGAAGCCAGCTCGCCAGATACGAATTCCCGCAGACGAGCGTTAGCTCAAGCGGCTCGATCCGAACCTGGACCTTCTGCGCGAACCAGTTGTTGTACTTCTGCTCGCCCAACTCGGTGGCCAGACGCACCAAAATTCTTGCGGATTGAACATCGGAACCACCATGATTCTCGGGCAGCATCTTGCAACCCTCAGTACACACCCTCCGGGAGACCTGGAACCCTAATGGTTCCGACTATGAGCCGACGCACGAACAAACCAGATCGAGCCCACACAATGGACCCGAGGGACCACTGCTTCACGATCTGGCAGATTTCGAACGACAACCAACAGCAACCCCGCCGACGATTCCGAAGAGTCGCCCGCGATGGAAATCCGGTGTGTAGAGCTTTGGAACGGACGGATGAAGTCGACCAGAGGATGGCCGACCTCAGAAGCACTCAGTGCGGTGATGCTACCGCCAGCGGGCCGCGCGTCAAACGTAAAGGGGTGATGATTTTTTGATGAAGGGATGTCCGCACCGAAACCGCAACGGGGATGCGAGATACGCACGGCGAACCGAACACGAAAAGTTTGCCGGGTGTGGAAAAGGTGTCGACGAGTGGTCGGTGCATCGCGCGGCATGGTGGAGGGGCACAGCGCGATGGGTTATGGTGCGATGACCGAAGATGAGGAAGGGACGGAAGTTCCCTCCGCTTGGATGTCGACGGGCCATGGTTCGGCATGACTTGGGTGATCTGCACAGGGAGCTTTCATGCGTTCTCGCGTCTTGGGTCTGATGAGCTGTTCGCTCTTGGGGTTCATGCTTTCGATCACGAATCTGTCCGCTGCGGAACCGCTACGCATCGTCACATTGGGGGACTCGATCACCAAGGGGGTTCGCCCGGGCGTGACAGCCGAGGAGACCTTTGCCGCCGAACTGCAACGGCAATTGCAAGCGGGCGGCCACCCCGAGGCCGAGGTCATCAACGTCGGCATCGGCGGCGAAACCGCCGGGCAGGGACTACTGCGGTTGGAGCAGAATGTCGTCGCGAAGAAACCGACCATCGTCACGATCATGTACGGCCACAACGACAGTTATGTGGATGCCGGAATGACCTCAAGCCGCATCCCGATCCCCCGCTTCCGGGCCGACCTGTCGCAATTGGTCCAACGGCTGCGCGAGTCGGACATCACGCCGATCCTGATGACGCCGCCTGCGTATGCGGAGAAGTCGGCACCGAATGGCCTCGGTGAGCACTGCAACGTGAAGCTCGCTCAGTACGCCGAGGTCACGCGTCAAGTGGCGGAGACTCTGCAAGTCCCGCTGGTCGACCACTACGCCGCATGGTCCGAGGTCTCGAAGAGCGGGACCGACCTCAACGAGTGGACGACCGATGGGTATCACCCGAATCCGAAGGGGCATGGGGAGATGGCGGGGCGGATGCTGCCTGTTGTTCGTGATGTGATTCCGCAGGCGTCCTTTGGATCAGTACCAGCTCAGAAATGGCCTGAACTACAAGCGAAGCTCAGCGTGGGGAGTTGCTTGCGACTTCCCGGCTCTGTGTTCTTTCAAGATATGGGGACTGGTGAGCGTGATTTGCGGTTTCCCCGGTTGTGCAATGTCGTGCGGGCTGTCAGATGGATCACCGATGTGGGACACCAGGGTTCACTGTCGTTGTCTCAAACCCCGAGTGAGTGGACGATCAAGTTGAAGTCGGACGTTCCAGCTGATGCGGCGATTGTACTCGAAGTGGATGGCATGCCCCGAATGGTCACAGCACCAGTTGTCTCGCGACCGGGCCCAGATGGTGTGATCACTCTCTCCGCCTGTGATGCCGTCGTGCATGGCGAGAAGTTGCAGTTCGAGCCACTGACTCATAAGAATACGGTCGGGTACTGGGTGAATCCCAAGGACTATGCCGAGTGGAGCTATGCCATTGACGAACCGGGTGAGTTTGAAGTCGAGATCTTTCAAGGCTGTGGCGGGCATGCGGGGAGCGAGGTCGAACTCGGGTTCCCAGAGGGGCCGGTCCCGTTCGTGGTCGAGGAGACGGGACACTTCCAGAACTTCGTCTGGCGAAAGATTGGAAAGATCACACTCAAGGAACTGGGTGTCCAGACTGTCTCACTGAAGTGCCAGAAGCTCGCCAAGGGAGCGGTCATGGACATGCGGCAGATCCGGTTGCTGCCCGTCGCCGCGTTGGCCAACGAACCGCGCGACATGCGGGATGTGGAACCGGATATGGTCGGTCCGCTCCCGACGACCGAAGGGCCAGCTCCCGGACGCCGCAGCATTCTGACCGCTTCTGGCTTCGAATCACCCGGCGTTCTGCACACGCTTTATCTGCCCACGAATCACAGTGGCAATCAGAAGTGGCCGATACTCGTCGAGTGGACCGGCAACGGTCCGTTCCGCAACGATCGGGGGGATGTCTCATGGGGTCGCCCGGAGGCGGGACAGCTGGGCTACGGTCTCGCGGGGAGTCATGGAGCAATCTGCCTGAGCCTCCCGTTCTTGAGCGGGGACGGCAAGTCGATCGTCAGGCAGTGGTGGGGTGAGGCTCCGACGTATGACTCCACAGCGACCGTTAAGTACATGAAAGCCGCCATCGCCGAGACCTGCGAGAAGTACAACGGCGATCCCACCCGCGTGATCCTCGTCGGCTTCTCGCGTGGTTCGATCGCCGTCAACGCCATCGGGCTCTCCAGTGATGAGGCCGCTGGGTTGTGGAAGGCCGCCGTCTGCTTCAGTCACTACGATGGCGTTGGCCACTGGCCGTTCCCGAAGAGTGACG
>JAYSVZ010000437.1:0-4766 GCA_043718305.1 Planctomycetota bacterium
TTGATCTTCGGCGAGCGGCCAAAGTCGCCCAGGATCGCCACCACCGTCCGCTCCAGCATCCCCCGCTCGGCGAGGTCTTCAATCAGGCTCCCGGCGGCCATGTCAAGCTGCGGCAACAACTCCCCGCGCAGCTTCGTGAAGTTCCCGCCGTGGGTGTCCCAGGTGGCGTTCGCATCCGGTGCCCACGAGACGGTCACCAGCCGCGTCCCGGCCTCAATGAGGCGGCGAGCGAGCAGCGTACTCTGGCCGTAGATGTTGCGTCCGTAGCGTTCACGCACGGCATCGGCCTCATCTTGCAAGCGGAAGGCTCGCTGCGTGTCGACCGAGGTGAGCAGGTCCAAAGCGCGCTCCTGGAACCGGCTCATCTGTGCGGGCGGCGAGATCGATTCCGCCAAGGGGGGCCGCTCTAATGAGGCGAACAACTGCTCGCGCCCGGCGAGTCTGGCGTTGGTGATATCGCCCAACGACAACTCCGGAATCGTGAAGTCGGCTGCGTTCGGGTCGCGCGTCACAAACAACGGATCGGTTGCCCGACCCAAATAGCCGCCGAAGAACCCCGGCTGGGGCGGTCCACCGGCTCCCTCTTTCGTGATGTACGGCAGATGGACATACGGGATCACTGGCTTCGTCGGGGGCCGCAGTTTTCCGAGGACGCTCCCCGGCGATGGGTTGTCCGACGGCTTCGTTCCACCACCCTGTTCTCCCCGGTCATGTCCCGTCAGGGCACAGTAGACCGCAGCGGCGTGGGCGTTGTTGACGCTATGGTGCATCGAGCGAATGATCGTCGAGCGGTGGGCTTGCTTGGCCAGCCTCGGCAAGAGTTCGCACATCCGGTAGCCGGGGAGCGAGGTCTCGATCGACTGGAACTCACCGCGCACTTCGACCGCCGCCTCGGGCTTCATATCCCACATATCGAGGTGGCTCGGCCCGCCATCCAAGAACAGGAGTATGCAGGCATCCGCCTTCGGAGCCAACCCGCCCGGCGCTGCCTCGCGCGCCGCTAGCCACCGAGGCAACGACAACCCCGCCGCCCCCAGCGCCCCCGCCGTCAAGCACCCCCGCCGAGTGGTCGTCCAGTTCGTTCCCCACTGCATTGCACTGCTCCCAATGTTGGCATTCGCACGCGCAAGTCTAGCTTGATGGAAGACCGTTGGCCAAGGGGAAGTGAGGAAACTTGACGAATCGGTTTTCAGTCGAAGTGATCCGTAGTCAGCCAGTGTCATCTCGGGAGATGTCTCGCCACTCCCCCTCACCCCCAGCCCCTCTCACAAGGGGAGAGGGGAGCTGGATTGCTCTGGCTGATTGCTGACGGCTGACGGCTCCGATTCTAGGAACCCCCGCTGGTCAGCATTCTGACAGTCCGAACGACGCTCTCGACGCTGTTGGCGGCGGCCAGGAACTCGGGGCTAACGGCCAGGCGGCTGGCCGCTTGAAGGTCTTCCGGCAATGTTCCAAGGAGATGCTCCTTGAGGAGTTTGGCCAGCCAAGCAGCCCGCTTGGCGGCGAACCGCTGGTGCATGTTTCGGAGTCGGGACTGCAAGAGGCCGGAGCCTTGCGACACCCCTTGGCTGATCACCGATTCCCCGACCGAGGCTGCCACGGTTCCCCCGACGACATCGGCGGTCAAATGGCCGATGGTCGTGGTGGCCGCTGTCGTCAGGATCACATCGCCGACTAGTCCGACGCCCGTGATGGCCAGAATGACCGTCACGGCGGGGCGGGCGGCGGCCGCGATCGTGTCGAGGCGGGAGAAGAGTTTGAAGAACTCGGGACTCTCTTCGGAGAAGGCGACCATCTCCGCCTCGACGAGGGTTCGCAGGTCCGTTTCGAGTGTTCCGGCATCGTGCTCGGCCCGCACCTTCCCCATTAAATCGGCCCGTGACAACCCGGTTAGCAGTCGTGTGAGCCGAGGCTTCAGCAGGTCGTTACCCAGTTCGGCGAGCCATTCCAACTTCTCGTAGACCTTCTCCATCGTTTCCAAAACCGCATGCCATTCTTGCTCGCGGTACTGCGTCATCGGGTCGACCGGTTCACCCTGCACTCGGTCGCGAACCATCCGTAGGGGAGTCATCACAGCCCGCGACAGCATGTTGTAGGTGTCGTGAACGCTCGCGGTCCAACCCTTCCGCTGGGTGGCCCACCATTGGCGGATTTCCCCGATCAGGAGCGACCCCGGCACGGTCGGCCAACCCGCGACATCGGCGAGTTTGTTGGCCGTGAGCAGCTCCGCCGCTCGCTGATACTGATCGCTCCGCTGGCGGACCTCATCGAGCCACGCCGGGACGCCCGACTCTCGATCGACAAGTTGTCGAAGCGAACCGGACAGGGACTTGAGCTTGATCTCGCCAAACCGCAGCGCGGTCAGATCGGTCATCAAGTTCCGTGGTGGACCAGGATCATCGGTGGAGGACGTTGAGGGTTCCGCCGATGGGGGCCAAGTGCGTTCATAGAACGGCAACCGCAACCCCTCGGCAGCCCGTCGATCGTTTGGCGACAGATACAGAATCTGCGGCTTGATCTTCGTCTCTTCGCAAAATGTTCCCACCCACAGCGGCCAGTACGGCTCATCCTCGGGGAGCAGGCACTGATTAAAGACAAGCAGGACCGACTTGTCTTCTGCGGCTGCGTGGCGAAAGAACTCTTTGACGGCCGCATCGTTGTACTTCTGCTGCGTCAGAACGGCGACAAGCACGTCGGCACTCCGCCGCACATTGTCGGCCCGCGCCCAGTTGATCTTGGCGTCACTGTCGACATCGGGCGTATCGAGGATCAGTAGATTCTTCGGCGTCTCATCGCACTCGCGGACAAAGAGCCAGTCGACGCCCTCTTCCTTGAGAGGCTCCTCGGGACCAGCCCAGTCGCGGAGGACGAACCCAGGGAAGATGGACTGGAGATCATGCGCCTCGCGAAAACCCGGCGGGACCAGGACCGTCGGGTGCTTGGTCCCCGAAGCCAGCGGGCTGGTGGCACTGGCTCGAAACCCCGCCAGATGATTGAACACCACACTCTTGCCGATATTGGTTCCACCGACCACCGCCACGATCAGATAGGACTGATCCGACAGTTGCGGAGCCAACTTTCGGGACAAAAGTTCGTACCAGTCCCGCCCCGCCAGAGGAGCTACTCGCGCATCACCACACCGCGCATCGAGTAACTCCACAGCTCGCGCAAGCTGTTGTACGGAGACCGCACAGGCTTCGAAATCAACAGGCATCGGGAGAGAATCGCAGGGAGTGGGACGCAGCCCGCGAGTATAGCACTCCACTGAACTGAACACTCTCGCTCTTTGCAGCGTTGTAATAATCACCGCACGCGAGCATCGTCTGGTTCCTCGGCGACGTTTGTTCTCCGTTCGCGGCCATCAATGGCGATGGAGACGCGTTGCTTGATGGTCGCGTCATCGGGTTTGCGGCGATGACACCATTCCAGATGGGGCAAGGCCGCCTCGTACTCGCCCTGGGTGAGTAGAAAACTTCCCAGGTTATAGCGCAGGGTCAACGAGTTCCCATGTCGGTCCGCCGACTTCTGGAGCACCTCCAGGGCCATGTGACTGTCCCCCGCTTCGTGGTAACAGCCGTGGGCGGTGACCACGTGAGCGGCTGCCGTTTCCCCGCTCGTCTGAAGCGAAGCGGCCATCTCGGCTTTGGCCAGCATGCGGAGAATGCGGTGGTAGCCTTCGACATCTTCCGAGTGGTGATAGGCCCCGCGCATGGCGGTCAGTGATTCGCGGTCCATCGGAAAATGTTCCAAGAACCGGTCGACCGGGTAGACCCGCGATAGCTTGCGGATGATCTCGGCCCGACAACGGTCATTGCGGACATAAGCCTGGTGATAGCATTTCAGGGCCTGATCGATGTTTCCCGCATCGTGAAGGGAGTCGCCGTACCGGGTGAGGGCCACCCCATTGTACGGCTGCGCGGTGAGGGCCTGTTGATAGTAGCGGTCGGCGATCTTCGGTGGGGCCTGATTGAGCCACGCCAGCTGCGCCACATCAATGTAGGGCTGGGCCGGCAAGGGGCACAGCCGCAGGGAGCGAATCGCGAGAAGCTGAGCGCGGTGGAGCTGTTGGCGATTCTCCGGGCCGACGACCTCGGGGATGTCGAGCCAGGCGTGGAGTTCCTTCTTCGTAGCGTAATTGGAAGCGATCGCGGCCTGCTGAATTTCGTCGAACCGCATCTCATGCGACTTCGCATGCGCGAGCAAGAACATGAGTCGATACGATCGGGCCGCATAGGCCATCAGGACCGGGTCATGCGGGTTCGCCGCCACGGCCCGCATGATGTGGGCGTGTCTTTGGGGGATGAATTGCTGTGAATCGCTCGAGGTCGGGGCCAGCTTCGAGATTCGCCGAAACTCGTGGTAGTGAGATTCGGCGGCCACTTCGGGCCACTTCATGCGCGTTCCCCAGCCGACACCCGTCACGACCAGAATGAGCAGTATGCCCCAGGCCAAGCGACCGAACTCCGGGCGGTCGGTGTTTGATTTCGGCAAGGCCGGTAACGCGAGCCGATAAAGTCCGCTGGCAGAAGCCGCGAACAGCATGACAACCGCCATGCAACTGGGGACATACCACACGAAATCAGTACACGAGTGAACGAGGTTCACCACCAGCCCCGCGACCACGACGACCAAGGCCGACTTCGTTTCGGCAGAGGTCGCGATCCAGAGACCGCGCAAGCACCAATAGCCGACCAAGGCGATCAGCAGCCCGGCAATGGCCAGACCGGTCACCCCGGTCTCCAAGGCGACTTGCAGGTAACCATTCT
>JAYSVZ010000438.1:0-4764 GCA_043718305.1 Planctomycetota bacterium
ACCGGGCGGGGGTCGCTTTGGAGAATCTCGCGACGTGAGAGCTCGCGCTTGGCCTGCCTCAAGAATGTCCGACGCGCGAAGGGCGGCAAACGGCGACGACGGGCGACGTGCAGAATCTTCTCCATGATCCATCGACCGGTCCGGCTTCCGAGAATCCAGTTCGCGAGCGGAGCCACGGAACAGCCGAGGCTACCAAACGAGTGGGCTCGGGCGAGGATCCAATCGGCTCGCGTCAGGCCGTTTTCGGCCACGTAAGCGGCCCGGGCCTCGATCATCAGATGCGGAATGTCGACGTTGGCCGGGCACTCGAGTTCACACTGCTTGCAGTTGAAGCAAAGCTTGGCCAGCCGCTTGACGCCGTCCGAGGAGAGGTCGCGGGCCGAGAGTTCGCCGGTGGTCAGGCTGCGAACGACGTTGGCCTTGGAGCGAGGGCTGGCCTCTTCGATCGGGTCGAGGCGGAAGAAGGGGCACATCCGGAGATCGGCATCCTGGGTCCGGCAGTTGCCACATCCGTTGCAGCGGGCCGCCGCCTCGGCGAGCCCGTTGACGCCCCACTTGAGTTGGAGCTGGACCGGTTCTGGTGCCGGGGTTTCACTCGTGGTGGTCACTGGCATGGGTACGGGGATGGGACGAAGATGCCGGATCGTCAGGTGCGGATCATCACAGACGATCTTCCCGGGGTTCATTAGATTTCGCGGGTCGAAGATCCCCTTCACATCCTGAAAAATGCGATAGAGCGGCCCATACTGGCTTCGCAAGAAAGCAGTCCGCGACAGGCCGTCGCCATGCTCACCGCTGATCGTTCCGCCAAATGAGAAGACCACTTCGTACAACTCACGGGCCAGAGCTTCGAGCATGTGCCCATCGGCTGAAGTCGGGAACGGCACGATCGGGCGCAGATGGATCTGCCCCGACGCGGCGTGTGCATAGAGCGAGGCTGTAACCTCGTGCTTTTGGAGGACCTTCTGTGCTTTGAGGAGGAAGTCACGCAGCGTCTGCGGCGGGATGGCCAGCCCCTCGATGATCGGGAGCGGACGTGATTGCCCCTTGAGTTTGGTCAGGAGCGGGACGACGCGATACGGCAGCGACCAGAGAAACTCAACCCCCTCTTCGTCATAGGCTTGCTGAGCGACGAGCAGCGAAGAGTCGACCTGCTGGGCGACCTCGATGATCATTCGCATCCGGTCTTTGACCTGCCGCTCCGTGAAGCCGGTCTGCTCAATGATAAGGGCTGCTTCCGCAGTCTTGGGGATGATCGCCTCGAACAGCGGATCTGAATCGCGAGCCAGCGAGAGCAATCGTCGGTCGAGCAGGTCGCACGCGCTCGGCTGTTGATCGGCGATCCCGTGAACCACGCGGATCGCCGTTTCGAGTTGGCCAAACAGCAGCAAGGCGACACCGCGATGCGCGGGAAGCGGCGAGGTATGCAGCGTCGCCTCCGTAAAGATGCCGAGCGTGCCCTCACTGCCGACGAGCAGCCTTGGCAAGTTCAGGTCATCCCGCGACAGGACACTCCGTAGCGAGTAGCCCGCACAGTTGCGGATCAGCGGCGGCTGCCGTTCGCGAATCAAGGCTTCGTTGTCGCGGAGCAGCCGCGTGATCTTGGCGATGATGGTCCGCTTGGCTTCAGCGGACTCACCGGGGAACATCATCGCCGGATCAAGGTCGGGGAAGAGCTTTGCCAGTGGCTCGCGTTTGGCCTCGAACCAGTCCCCTCCGGCGAGAACGACTTCGATGCTCCGCACATAGTCGCGCATCGACCCGACGCGGACCGCGTGCGAACCGGCCGCGTCGACCGCCAGCATTCCGCCCACAGTGGTCACCGCTGTCGATGACGGGTCGGGCGGGAGATAGCGACCGACCTCACGCAGCTTCTTGTTGAGGATGTCACGAACGACACCGGCCTGGACCCGCACCGACTTATCGGTGACTTCTTCGATGGCTGTGAAATGCCGGGAGAGGTCCACAATAATCCCCTCGCCGAGGGCGGCCCCGGTGACGCTCGTCCCGGCCCCCCGCGCGATCAACGGAATCTCATGCTCGGCACAATACTTGGCCAGAGCCACAACGTCATCGCGATGCTTGGGGTACGCCACTCCCAAAGGCGTGATTTCGTACAAGCTCCCATCGCTGGCGTACATCGCCCGCGTCAATGGATCAAACCGCAACTCCCCCGCAAAGGAGCCGGTCAGGTCTTCCGTGATTCGCTGAGGGTCAGGCAAGGGGGAGGGGAAGGGGTTAGAGGTGAGTGGCGAGTGAACGGAATTCAGGAATCACGACTTCTCATTCTTCCGCAGGCGAATCTCCTCCTGCCGGTAGCGCTCACCCAGTTCGTGATCGTACGCCACCCGCCCCGCCAGATCGACGTTTCCGTGACGCGACTGGCAGCGGTAACAGACGAGCACATCGGGCAACACGCGAAACAGAAGCATATCGAGCAACGCCACCGCCATCAAAACGGCCAGTGCAGCAATCGGGCGATGTTGATACCAGAAGTAGCTGCTAATCACCCCGGCGACAATCACAAAGGCCCAGCCCAGCTTCGGGGGAAAGTCTTTCTGCCGCCACAGATCGGTTGTTTCGCACACGAGACACCGCTCCGGAGCCTCACCGACCAGATCGCGCTCGGTCAAGGTCTTTGCCCAGCCACACGGGCATCGGACAGCTCCTCCGCACTGGCACTCGCAGCGCTGGGACTGATCGCATTTCGGACATCGGAAGGTGACGTGCATTCGGGTGGGGACAGATTGAAGAAGTGGGTTTGCGGGATTGTACAGCGGCGAACGTCCAGCGTAAGCCGGATGAAAGGTCGCTCCGCTGGGGACGACGTTCAACAGCGACTCCTGCCCCGACCCATCTCGCCTTCTGTCCCGCAACCGCTACGATACCGCGCCCGCTTCGTGTCCTCCCTGATCGTGATGACCTCTGCCACCGTCAAGACTCTGGATCGTACCCTCACCCGGCATGTCGCGCGGGAGGATGAACCGCGCCAGCGTCCGCTCGATTACCGTTTAATCTCGCGGCTGTTTGAGTTTACGCGGCCTTACGCGGCGAAGCGGAATTGGTTGTTGCTGACGGTCGCCTTGCGATCGATTCAATTGCCAGCTTTGACGTGGATGGTGGCGGCGGTGATTCGAGGCCCCGTGGCGGAGAAAAGCGTGCCGGGTGTGATCTGGGGAGCTGGCATCTTTGCCTTGCTGGCCCTCTCGTCCCAGATCGTCATGCACTTTCGGCAGCGGCTGGCCCTTGAACTGGGGGAGGCTGTCGTCACCGACATTCGCAAGGCGGTCTTCGCGCACATCCAGCGGATGCCGATGCGGTGGTTCCACCAGACGAAGGTCGGTCGCGTCATCAGCCGGATGACCTCGGATGTCGAGGATCTGCGGCTGGGGGTGCAGGATGTCTTGTTTGTGAGTCTGGTCCAGGTGGGCCAGATGACCCTCGCCGCGACGGCCATGCTGTGGTACGACCGGGCGCTGTTTTTGATCGTGCTCGGTCTGGCCCCCGTGATCTGGTTCATCAATCAGCATTTTCACAAGAAGCTCAGCGTCGCCCTCCGCAATATGCGGGAGTCCTTCAGCCGCATTACAGCCACCCTGGCCGAGTCAGTGGTCGGCATTCGCGTGACACAGGCCTTCGTGCGGCAAGAGGAAAACGCCCGCATCTTCGAAGATCTGGCTGAGGATCATTCGCGATTCAACACCGTCGTGATGCGGACGCATGGCCAGTTTTTGCCGCTGCTTGAACTGAACAGCCAGATATTTATCTCGCTGATGCTGGTGGTCGGCGGGTGGCGGGCCTTCCAACCGGGAAGTACGACGAACGTCGGGGATCTGGTCGGGTTCTTCTTTATGGCGAATCTCTTCTTCGCCCCGATCTCGATTCTCGGTAACCAGTACAACCAGGCGATGACCGCTATGGCTGGGGCGGAGCGGCTCTTTCAGCTCCTCGATACGCCGCCCGATTGGGTTGATCCGCCGGATGCGATCGTGCTGCCGGACTTGCGCGGTGAGGTCACCTTTGAGCATGTCCACTTTGAGTACGAACCCGACCGACCCGTCCTGCTCGACTTCAACTTCACGGTGAAACCGGGCCAGACGATCGCGCTCGTGGGACACACGGGAAGCGGCAAAACGACGATCATCAACTTGGTTTCCAAGTTCTACCTCGCCAAGTCGGGCCGGGTCCTAATCGATGGGCACGACATCAAGACGCTCAGCGGTGATGCCCTGCACCGACACATGGGGATCGTCCTGCAACAGAACTTCTTGTTCTTCGGGACGGTCGCCGAAAACGTCCGTTTCGGGAAACCGAACGCGACCGACGACGAGGTCATGCGAGTCTTCGAGCAACTCGACTGCGGCGACCTGATCGCGAATCTTCCCCAGGGGATTCACTCTCCGGTCGGAGAGCGCGGCGTTTCGCTCTCGCTCGGCCAACGTCAACTGATCTGCTTCGCGCGGGCCATGATCGCTGACCCCCGCATCCTAATTCTCGATGAAGCGACCAGCAGCATCGACAGCCAGACCGAAGACCGGCTGCAACGGGCACTGGCGAAGCTCCTGGCGGGACGGACGAGCTTCGTCGTCGCCCACCGGTTGAGCACGATTCGGGAGGCCGATTTGGTCCTTGTTCTGGATCATGGTCGACTGGTTGAGCAGGGGACGCACGAGGAGCTGGTGCAGCTTGATGGAACGTACGCAGGACTGCATCGGCGGTTCGTGGCGAATTAGGCGAGCGGCAGGTGAGAATAGACCCGTAGCG
>JAYSVZ010000439.1:0-4758 GCA_043718305.1 Planctomycetota bacterium
CTGGGCCACTGGCAAGGGGTGCCGATGGCGTTCCTCGTCCGCGAGGGACTCGAAAAGGGGCACACCCTGAACGATGTCCTGTCGGTCTTCCGCGACAACCCCCGGACCTGCGAATACTACTACGTCGTCTCCGACGCCAAGACCAACGAAGCAGTCGGGATGGAAGCGAGCTGGGATAAGATGCAGGTTATCAAGCAGGGTGAGGGACATGAACTCCTGCCGAAGCCTGTCAAGGATTGCTCGCTGCTCTCCGCTGGCGGACGCTACGACAAACTCGTCGAACGCGTCCAGGCGGGGCACGGAACCTTCACCGCCGAAACGGCGATCTCGCTGATGGATCGCCCCGTGGCGATGGGATCGAATCTGCACAATGTCCTCTTCGAACCCAAGTCGACCAAGTTCTGGGTGGCCAACGCCGGGTCCGACAAAACCCCCGCCGCGGAGCGTCCCTACTACCAGTTCCAACTCAGCGAACTCCTCACCCGCCAGCCCCAGAGCGGTTCGAAAGAGATCCCCATGGCCGTGGCCGGGAAGTGATTGTCGCTGACTCTCCGAGTCCGGTGATTCGCTTTTCTCTATCCCAAGCGCCGCCCGCCATCGGTCAGCCTCGTCAGTGACTCGACTCAGCAGCCAGAGAATGGCTGCTGACTTTTTTGTGAGAACCACACCGTGAAGTTTCGTTCGTTCGGTTTCGTCGCCCTTCTGACGCTCAACATCGCTTACGGCGAAGCCCCGACACCCGAGCAGATCGAGCAGCGGATGCTTGGCGATGTGCGGACGCTGGCCTCGGATGAGTACGAGGGGCGCGGCATCGGGACCGAGGGATTGAACAAAGCGGCGGCCTATATCGAGAGGGCCTTTCGCGAGGCGGGGCTGAATGTCACCGTCGACAACGGCGATGCTTATCAGGAGTTCGATGTCAGCAATGGGGCGGTTCTGGAAGAGGGGAACAGTCTCACCTTGACCGATGCAGCGGGTAAAGCCACCACACTGGCCATCGACAAGGAGTTCCGCACCTGCTCCTTCTCGGAGCCAGGCAAGGTCGACGGCGAACTCGTCTTCGCGGGCTATGCCATTGAAGCCGAAGGGTACAACGACTTCCTCGGGATTGATGTGAAGGACAAGGTCGTCCTATTCCTCCGTCGGACTCCGAAGCAGGATGACCCGCACGCCGGGTTCGGGGAGCGCGATGCGGCTCTCAAAACCAAGCTCAGCCACTGCTACCGCAAGGGGGCCAAGGCGGTGCTGATCGTCAACGATGCGGGATCGTTCGTGCGCGAGAAGGCCAGCCTTGCCGACAAACTCGCGACAGCCAAGGACAAGGTTCTCGCCGCCGCCGAGAAGCTCACCGCGACCACCCTCCCCGAAGCCGAGCGTCCCGCAGCCCAAACCGAGCTGACTGCGGCTGTCACGCATGCGACGCAATTGCGAGGGATGGTCGAGAGCTTCGAATCCGATCCGCTGATCGAGTTCGGCTACGGCGGGGAGAAGAGCGGGGATGCGATCCCGACCTTTCATGTGAAGCGCGAGTTCATCTCGCCACTGCTGAAGACGGCGACCGGGAAGACATTAGCTGAGATCGAAGCAGTCATCGACGCGACCGGCAAGCCCGCCAGTCAGGCATTGACCGGCGTGAAGGTGACCGGTCAAGCGAACCTGCACATCGAAAAAGTCGGCGTCAAGAACGTGATCGGCGTTCTCGAAGGAGACGGCCCGCTCAAGGATGAGACGATCGTCATCGGGGCGCACTATGACCACCTGGGTCACGGCGGTGAGGGGTCGCTGCAACCCGGTTCGCAAGAGGTCCACAACGGCGCGGATGACAACGCTTCGGGGACAGCGGGGTTGATGGAACTCGTGCGCCGATTGAGCGGGCGGACCGACAAGCCCAAGCGGCGGATGGTGTTCATCGCCTTCACGGGCGAAGAGCGCGGGTTGCTCGGATCAGCTCACTACGTCAAAACGCCGCTCTTCCCGATCGATAAGACGGTGGCGATGTTTAACCTCGACATGATCGGGCGGATGGAAGGGGCCAAGGTCACGCTTTACGGAACGGGAACCTCCAACTTCTGGGCTGATCGGATCGACAAGGCGGCCACCGCGAGCGGACTGACCCTGGCGAAGAAACCCGAGGGATTCGGTCCGAGCGACCATTCTTCGTTCTACGCCGTGAAGATTCCTGTACTGCACATCTTCGGCGGGCTGCACCCCGACTATCACCGCCCCAGTGATGACATCGAGAAGATCAACGCCGTTGGCATGCGGCAGGCGACCGAGTTCTTTGAGGCATTGATCGTCGAAACGATCGCCGCCGAGACCCGCCCCGACTATCTGGAGGTCAAGGGCCAAGCCTCGATGGAGCGCTCCGGCAGCCGCCCCTACTTCGGCAGCATCCCCGACTTCAACTCCGATCAAAAAGGGTACGCCATCATGGGCGTCGCCCCCAGCGGCCCCGCTGACCAAGCGGGGATCAAGGCCGGCGATGTCATCATCCAGCTCGGCGAAGACAAGATCGGCGGCCTGGACGATTTCGATCTGGCCCTGCGCAAGTTCCGCTCCGGGGACCAAGCCGATGTCACGGTCCGCCGCGATGGACAGGATGTGAAGCTCAAGATCACGCTGGGAAAGCCGCGTGGGTAGAAGAAGTCGTAAGACTTCTGCCATGCTTTGCGTCGTCGCCGAACTCTCTCAGTCCGGCGAACCACCGTAACCAGCCGAGCAGCCAGCCTCCTGCCCTCGTACCCGGCGATCCTGAGGAAGCGGGGCTGCCAACCCTGACGGAGTGCGGTATGATGCGTTCCTACACGAATCTTGGGGAAGCCGCCATGAGCATGACTGTCACCGCGATGACTCCCGACGAGTTGCGGACGCTACCGGATGATGGGCACGAATATGAACTCGTCGATGGCGAGGCCGTGAGGTTGAATATGAGCATGGAGTCGAGTTGGATCGCGGGACGTTTGCTCTATCTGTTGACTGCTGTCACGCAGCGACGCGGTTGGGTCTATCCCGTCGATGCGGGGTTCCGTTGTTTCTCAGAAGACTCCCAGATGGTTCGCAAGCCCGATGTCGCGATGATCCTCCGCGAGCGTCAGCCGCACGGTCCCCCTCCCGAGGGGTATTGCCGCATCGCCCCCGATCTCGTCGTCGAGGTGGTCTCGCCGCACGATGTCGCTCAGGAAGTCCACGACAAAATCCAGCTTTGGCTCCAAGCGGACGTACAGCAAGTGTGGGTCGTGTGGCCCTCCACTCGCACCGTCGAAGTTCATACCGAGGCGGAAATCACTCGTCTAAAGGGGCAGGCCGAGCTGACAGCGGGAGCGTTGATTCCCGACTTTCGCTGTGCGGTGGCGGATTTGTTCCCGCAGGTGTAGGTAGTGTCGGGTGGGAGTTTCACTCAACAGTCAGAGTGGATTCTGTCTGTCCGGAGTCATACGGAAGAGGGGTTTGCAATGCAAAAGCATGCGATGGCGTTGGGGTACTTCTTCCTGGCAGTGTTCTGCGTCTTCACCAGTGCTCACAGTTTCCGTGAACTTCACCTTCCGCTGTTGCTCGCGGCATTGGCTGCGACATTGGTGGGTGTTGGATACTGGCTGATCGCTTGCGCTGCGACTCTTCATGCAGGCAAGACTTGGTGCGTGCGAATGTTTCATCTGGCCCAGCAACCCCCGGTTCCTGAATCGAAGCTCGGGGACGAACACGCGAGCTGAGAGACGTAGACGTAGGGTGGAGACCAGCTCGCTTTGGAGCGCAGGCCCACCATGGATGACGCGTGTTCCCGGAATGGTGGGCCTGCGCCAAAGCGGCTTGGTCCCACCCGATGTCTACTGCGATTCGCAACGTGCTCCACTGCGAAGACTTTGCGTCGCAGCTAACTAAGCCCGCTTGGCATCCGGGTATCGAATCCGTCCGTGGTAAACCCCGATCAGCGACTTCACGAGCGAAGCCTCAATCGCACGGATCTCCATCAGTTGCAGCGAGCACTCGTCGAACTGGCGGTCGAGGAGTTTCTTCATCGTGATGTTATGGACTAACGTTTCCAGCCGCTTCGGTGTCGGATCGGTCAGGGTCCGGCTGGCGCTTTCGACGGCATCGGCGATCATCAGAACGCCTGCCTCGCGGGTTTGCGGCTTCGGTCCGGGGTAGCGGAACGATGACTCTTCAGTCTCCGCCTGGTCAGGTTGCTGCTCGGCCTGGCGAGTCGCTTCGCGATAAAAATATTCGACGAGCGTTGTCCCGTGGTGCTGCTCGATAAAGTCGATCAGTTGCTTCGGGAGATAGTGCTGCCGCGCCAAGTCGACGCCATCTTTGACATGGCCGATAATGATCAGCGTACTCATCGCCGGGGCCAGATTCTCGTGCCTGCTCTCCGTCCCGGCCTGGACGTTTTCGATAAAGTAGTGCGGCTTGAGCATCTTGCCGATGTCGTGGAAGTACGCCCCCACTCGGACCAACAGCCCATTGGCCCCGATCGATTCGGCAGCGGCTTCGGCCAGGCTCGCCACGGCGATCGAATGGTTATACGTCCCCGGAGCGCGGCGGACGAGTTCCTGGAGCAGCGGGTGCGACGGGTCGCTCATCTCCAACAGCTTGATATCGGTCACGACGCCAAACACCTGCTCCACAAACGGCAAGCTTCCCGCGACGAAGTAACCGGCGGCCAGAGACCACGCTGCCGATTTGAGGGCGAATGTGAGCAGGTGTGCCTCTCGAAAGACTTCCATCGACTGCGACTGCACCACGCCCACACCGAACACC
>JAYSVZ010000440.1:0-1666 GCA_043718305.1 Planctomycetota bacterium
CTCTGGGAGCGGGCGCTGGGCGGGGCGTCGCAGTCGTTGTTTGAGAATTTGTTTGCCTTCTCGCTGGGGGAGCTGGCCTCGGGGGAGCGGAGTCTGCTCGAGGCCGGTCTGACGGAAGCCTTATACGGAATGGCGGTGGGCGGCCTCAAACGGTTCCGGCAACTGGCGACGGACCTCGATACGCGGGCTGAGGAACTCTTTACGAAGCGGGGGCGAGCGAAACGAGCGAACGTGTTGTTGAACGAGTTTTTGGCGGTCCGCAAGGCGTACGAGCAGTCGCGATTTACGGGGACCGACTATACGAACCTGGAAGAGGAAATCACCGAGCACGAACAGGGTGCCAGCCGCAATCGGGACCAGGAGAACGAAGCCCGACGGAGTCTTCGCGAACTGGAGCGAATCGAGGCGGCCCTCCCCGCGTGGCGCGAAGCGGAGGCTCTGCAAGCCCAACTGGCCCAGATCGGGGCGGGAGCGACTCTGGCGGCGGGAGTGGCCGAATCGCTGCGGGCATTGATTGCCAAGGAACGCGAGCTTGCGAGCGATCTGACCAGGCAGCGGGACCGCGTCACGACGAAGGCCGAAGAGGGGGAACTCCCCGGCGGGCGATTCGTGGCTTGGGCCGTCCCCATTCGCGAACTCGCCGATCAGGTGGGCCAGGTTCGTGAAGCCCTGGCCGGACGAGATCAACTCGAACTCGAGATGCGCCGTCTCGATCAGCGGATCGCCGCCGCCATCGCCGAGATTCACACCGACTGGTCGACAGCCGACCTGCCTCGCGTGACCGCGAGCCTGGCCTGTGGGGAAGTGGCTCGCGAGTTGGAGGCCCTCGCGACACAACTCGAGCAAACGCTGACGGGGCTCCAGGCACGCCGCACGGAACTCGAAGAGCAACACGATCGGCTGGAGTCTCGGCTGCACTCGTTGCCAGCGACCGACCGATTGCCGGGGGTTCGTGAACTCGTCGGGCGCGCGGAGGAGTATAAACTTGAGGCCCGGCGGCTGGCGGAGGCCGGACCCGCGCGCGAAGCTCTTGAACGCCAGACGACGCAGAGCCAGCGACAACTCGCGAGCCAACTCGCCCTGACCGCCGAAGCACTGGATGGTCTCGCGATTCCGTTGACTGCGACGATCGACCGCTACGTCACCGAGTGGGATACCGCCACTCGGGAGCAAGCCACAGCGGCACAGTCACTCAAGGCCATTGAGAAGCGGTTCCGCGCTGCGGGGAATGAACTCGCCGCCTTTGATCGCGACAATCCTGGTGGCGACCGCGACGAGTTACTGTCGCTGCGTGCCGAACGTGAAGACGGCTGGCAACTTGTCTTAGCCTTGATCGAGATGCGGATCAAATCGAACGACCCAGCCCTCGTGAAGTGGACGAACGGGCACCCGGACCAGCTCATCGAACAGTACCGCGACCGCGTGGTGCGGGCTGATTTGGCGTCGGATCGGCTGTTGGCGAACGCAGAGCGGACCGCGCGACGGCAGCAGTTGGTGATCTCGTTGGAGCAACTGGAGTCCCAAGTCACCGAAGCCCGCGAGGGGCTATCCATGACTGAGCAAGCGGTCGCTCAACTGTCCGGGCAGTGGACAGCGGAGTGGTCCCTCGGGACGCCGCGACCGCCGCGCGAGATGAGCGAATGGATCAAGGAGCACGCCCGCTGGT
>JAYSVZ010000045.1:0-2804 GCA_043718305.1 Planctomycetota bacterium
CACGGATGCTAATCACGATGGAGCGGCACCCGGCACAATCATCCAGAACGATGGTCGCTCACTGATCGTCCGTACCGGAGATGGAAGCTGTGCGGTCCAGCGAATCCAGCCGGTCGGGAAACGAGCGATGGCGATCGGCGATTGGCTAAGGGGTAATCCCGCTCCCGTCGGGAGCCGATTCGGCGCGGAGTAGCTGAAGTCGTAAGACTTCAGCCGTCAGAATTCTTACGAATTCTGCTACCGAATGGCGTAGAGCGCCTCATACGTCCGCATGTAGAGCGTCCCGTTCGCGATCACTGGGGAGGCGGTCTGCGGCTCGCCCAGTTCGCTTTCGCCGAGCGATTCAAACGTCGGGCCGGCTTTGACCACCGTACAAACGCCATCGCGGGCGGTGAAGTAGATGTGCCCTTCACACACGACACCCGAGGCGCGGTGCTGCGCGTTGTGGATCCGGGATTCGTACTTCTTCTCACCGGTCGCTTGGTCGACGCAGAGCAGCCGTCCGTCATTCATGCAGAGATAAACGAGCCCCTCGTGAATCACGGGACAAGAAACATCTGGCGTCCGGTCGCCGACCCAGCGGACCGTTTCCTTTTGCCCAGTCACATCACCGTGTAGGGCACTTGCCTTCAGGCCCAGCACTGGGCCGCCCTTCGCCGTCGGGACAATGACATACTCCTCCGTCGCAGTCGGGGACGCCACAAAACGCAGCGTGTTATCATGGTTCTTGTTGTACTGCGAAGGGCCGTTCAAATCATCGAGCCGCCACAGCTCATGGCCATCGGTCAGCGCGTGCCCGACCGTGCAGTCGCCGCCATGCGTGATCAGGTGCGGGGTCTTTCCCGGCATGAGAATCGGCGAGCTATAGGCGTGCTTGCACTCTTCGGTCGGGTTCTGTTTACGGTCGACAGACCAGATCTCTTTGCCTGTCTCGGCTTCGAGCTTCACGACCTTGCCGACGGTGTAGTCTTCTCGCCAAGCCCCGTGGATCAATTGCATGTAGAGTGATCCCTCATGCAGGATGGGAGTCGAGGTCATGCCGAATTGGATATCGATCTTGCCGTATCGCTCGGCGACATTGAACTGCCAGACGATCTTCCCCGCGCTGGTCAGGCAGGCCAAATCACCGTTCCCAAAGAAGACCCACACATGCTTCCCATCGGTCGACGGGGAGGGCGAAGCGGAGTTCCCTTCGCCGGAGCGCGCGTCCTTGTTCCCCGTCCCGATCTTGGTCTTCCAAAGTTCTTGGCCAGCCGTCGAGATGCAAATCGTGACGAGATCATCCCCCTCGGACGAAGTCAGATAGATCCGGTCATCCCACACCACGGGCGTCGCTCCGCCCTGCCCGGGGAGCGGGACACGCCACGCCACATTCTTGTCCTTGCCCCACGAGGTCTTGATCCCGGTCTCGGACGAGATCCCATTGCGCAGCGGCCCGCGCCACTCTGGCCAATTCTCCGCCATCGCAGTTGTGGCAACCAAGTTCAGGGTCAACACAGCGAGAAAACGAGTGATCGTCATGGCGAGAGGCTCTTGAAGGAACGGAATCGAAGGACCAGGCGGGACCAGAATCGCGGTGCGCGATTGTGGCGAGGGGGGAAACGAGACACAACCTTGGGCTTGGGGCAGTGCGAGGCGCAGATGGACATCCCTGACGAACTCCGGTACGCTCGAATGAGAGCCGTTCAGAGTTGGCCATGATCCGTTCGCTGCATGCGTCCGGATCCCCTCTCCTTCCGGGAGAGGGGTTGGGGGTAAGGGCGAGTGGCGAGACATCTCCCGAATTGACGCTGGTTGATTGCTGACTGCTTCGACGGAAGAAAGCACGAACGTGTTGGCAGAGTACGTGACTTCCCCCCCAACCCCCTTGGTCGGCCGGTTGGCTCCCTCACCAACGGGGGCGCAGCATGTCGGGAACGCGCGGACCTATTTGATCGCATGGCTCGCGCTGCGGTCTCGAGCGGGACGAGTGATTATGCGAATCGAAGATATCGATTCGCCACGCGTGAAGCCGTGGGCTGTGCAGCAGTCGATGGACGATCTGCGGTGGTTGGGACTCGATTGGGATGAGGGACCAGACATTGGCGGACCGCACGGGCCCTATATTCAAACATTGCGAGGGCCGCTGTATCAAGCCGCTCTTGACCAATTGAAGTCCCTGGAACGAGTCTATCCCTGTACCTGCACACGGACTGATATCGCCTCGGCA
Organism: Planctomycetota bacterium; assembly: GCA_043718305.1. Classification (GTDB taxonomy): domain Bacteria; phylum Planctomycetota; class Planctomycetia; order Planctomycetales; family Planctomycetaceae; genus TH-plancto1. Next base: position 2,210 of record JAYSVZ010000045.1, read on the forward strand.
GCCAGTGCTCCGCATCCAGGCCAAGAGGGGCCGATCTATCCGGGGACATGTGCCAGTCGCATGGCCCGTGACGCAGAATATGTCGGTACGGCGTTTGTCTGGCGGCTGCGAACGACGGACCGTGAGTGGCACATCAGAGACCATTTCGTGGGGGAAGCGACCTGCAGCGTCGACCGTGAACTCGGCGATTTCGTCATCGCCAAGCATGACGGTAGCCCGGCCTATCAACTGGCAGTCGTCGTCGATGACCACGCGATGGGGGTCACCGAAGTCTGCCGCGGTGACGATTTACTCCCGAGTGCCTTCCGCCAACTCGAACTCTACGAGGCCCTCAACTGGCAGCCCCCCGCATTCACACATGTACCCCTCGTCGTCGGCCCCGACGGGCGGCGGCTGGCGAAACGGCATGGCGACACGCGGCTCTCCCAACTCCGCGAAGCGGGTGTACCGCCCGAACGATTGCTCGGCGTGATCGCGCAGTCCTGCGGCTGGCAAACGAACGATCGACCCGTGTCTGCTCACGCGTTATTGGCAAAGTTTGATCTGCGGTCGATCCCTCGAACGGCATGGGGCTTTACGGACGAGATGTGGCGCG
>JAYSVZ010000441.1:0-4742 GCA_043718305.1 Planctomycetota bacterium
GTAGAGCGGCCATGTTCCGCATGTCACATCCCCAAAACAGACCTTCGCCACGCCGCGAGACGTTCGAATGACGCTTGGTTTCCTCTCTTTTTCCGTGTATTCCGTGTGTTCCGTGGTTCAATTCTCTGCTCTTAGAAATGCGATCCCGGCCTTGTGTAGAGTCACCGGTGGTGTCGCTTTCGCTCAACCACCGGCTAATCTCTGAGACCCTTGCCGGGGTCGGGCAGACAATCTCGCTCCATCGACGGTCTGCCGAAATTCGTGATGCCCCGTGTTGAAAAAGTCTCGTGGCACGGGCGTCCCGCCCGTGAGACTCTGGACAAACACATGGGCGAGACGCCCATGCCACCTATTTCAACGGGCAGCGAGGAAAGAAGCTCGACTTGCCTGCGGAGGGAACGGGGCGTATGCTGGAGTGATTGAGAGCCGGTGGGGATCGCTCCCCACCGGGGCAAGATTCGGGGGTTCGTGGAGTGACAGCTTCACGAACCCTCATTTGTTTGATAAGTCGGGTCAGTGATTTAGAGCATGGGCGATGTGCAAGATCGCCAGCAACCCGTATGTCACACCCATGGCCACCTCAACAGCTGCGATCACGCGGCTTCTCCTCTGTTGAAGGACTACCCGGCCCCCTCGCGACTAAGAATCGGTTCCGGTGGCGCCGATTCTCCCGAGGGTATGGTAGGACACGCCAGTCGACGAGTCAATGAAAAATAAAACAAAGTTGTATTATATTGTCTGGCTGCACTTGCCATGAATCTGAAGATGTCTGGCATGCGGCGAAGCGGAGCTTGGGAACGACAGGCATGATTGACGTTCTGCTCAAACACAAAAAGCCCACCAGTTGTGGCCGGTGGGCTTTCATGAGCGTTTAGCGATCCCTTCGAAGACTACTTCGCAGCTGTCTTCAGATCGCTGACCTTATCCGTCTTTTCCCAAGTGAACCCGTCCCCGGTGCGGCCGAAGTGGCCACCGGAGGCGGTTGCCAGGAACACCGGGCGGCGGAGTTGCAGGTGGTTGATGATCCCGCGCGGGGTCAGCGGGAACACAGCCCGCACTGCCTTTTCGAGGGACTCTTCACTGACGGTCGAGCTGCCACGGGTGTCGACGCGGATCGAAACCGGGTCGGCGACGCCGATGGCGTAGGCGAGTTGCACTTCACATTCCTTGGCCAGGCCAGCGGCGACGATGTTCTTCGCCACGTAGCGGGCCATGTAAGCGGCGGAGCGGTCGACCTTGGTGGGGTCTTTGCCGCTGAAGGCTCCGCCCCCGTGCCGGCCCCAGCCGCCGTAGGTGTCGACGATGATCTTGCGACCGGTCAGGCCGCAATCCCCGTGCGGGCCGCCGACGACGAATCGCCCGGTCGGATTGATGTGGTACTTGGTAGCACTCGACAGCAGTTCGTTCGGCACAGTCGCTGGAACGACGTGCTGCTTGATGTACTCTTCGATTTGCGGCTGATCGATGTGCTCGGCGTGCTGGGTCGACACGACGATCGCAGAGATCCCGACGGGCTTGCCGTTTTCGTACTCGACCGAGACCTGGCTCTTGCTGTCGGGCCGCAGCCAGTCAACAGCCCTGGTGTGCCGCAGCTCGGTCAGCTTGTTCAGGATGCGATGCGAGAGGGCGATCGGGAGCGGCATCAGTTCCGGCGTCTGGTCACAAGCGTAACCGAACATCAACCCCTGGTCCCCGGCCCCGTCCCGGTCGACGCCCATGGCGATATCCGGACTCTGAGAGTGCAGCTTGACCAGCACGTGGCAGGTGTCAGCGTTGAAGCCGATGTCGTTGCTGGTGTAGCCGATGCCGCGAATCACATCGCGAGCGACCTTTTCAAAGTCGACCTTGGCCGTCGAGGTGATTTCCCCGGCCAGACAGACAAAGTCAGTCGTGCAGAGCGTTTCACAGGCCACACGGGCCATCGGGTCTTGTGCGAAGATCGCATCCACAACGCCATCGGAAACCTGGTCGGACACCTTGTCCGGATGCCCCTGGCTCACCGACTCGCTCGTGAAAATGAATCGTGACATCAGTCAATCACCTGTCGTAAGGATCGCTGCTGGATTCTAACCGGCAGTCTTGAGAGGCGTATGGTCTACGATGGGGAGTCCCCGATCAACGGTTGAAGAAGAATTTCTTGAGAATGTGAGAGAAACGGACGGAAAGCCCCAATGTCGCCGGACTCTCCGAGTCCGGTGAATCAATGCCCGCTTAACTGACAGACTCTCGGCCCAATGGAACCCAGCGTAGTGCGGCTGCCCCGGCCGCTGGTCACGTCGGTCCACCGGATTCGGAGAATCCGGCGACTTTGAGACCGTTCCGCCTTGCTCCCTTCTCGGTCCCACTGTTCGCTATCATTCCCGACCGTCGATTTCGGGTCTGGTGCCCGAGTTGCATGTGCCCCCCTCCCTGAACATTGACCCACAACTCATGGCCCGGATCAACGACAACTACCTGAAGCTGGCGGCTGGCTACCTGTTCCCCGAGATCGGTCGCCGCGTCAAGGCGTTCTGCGAGGCGAACCCGACGGCCCAGGTGATTCGCATGGGGATCGGCGATGTCACCGAGCCATTGCCCGCCGCCTGCATCGCGGCCATGCACCGGGCCACCGACGAGATGGCCGTTCGCAGCTCGTTTCGCGGCTATGGCCCGGAGCAGGGGTACGACTTCCTCCGCGAGGCCATTGCGAAGCACGATTACCAGTCGCGCGGGTGTGACATCTCGGCCAACGAGGTGTTCGTCTCAGATGGGTCGAAATGTGATGTCGGCAACATTCTCGATGTGTTCGGAGCGGACAATACGATCGCGGTCCAAGACCCGGTCTACCCGGTCTATGTCGACACGAACGTGATGGTCGGGCGGACCGGTTTGGCCGAGGCCAGCGGGCGGTATCCGGGGTTGGTCTATCTGCCGTGTACTGCCGACAACGGGTTCACCCCGGCCTTGCCACCGGGGAAGGTCGACCTGATATATCTCTGCTCTCCGAACAACCCGACTGGCACTGTGGCCAGTCGCGAGACGTTGACGAAGTGGGTCGAGTACGCCCGCGCGAACGAGGCGATCATCCTCTTCGACGCCGCGTACGAGTCCTACATCACCGACCCGCAGGTCCCACATTCGATCTACGAAATCCCCGGCGCTCGTGAATGTGCTATGGAGTTCCGTAGCTTCAGCAAGACCGCGGGCTTCACTGGGTTGCGATGTGCCTTCACGGTGGTCCCGCAGTCGCTGATGGGCCGCACCGCCGATGGATCGCTGAAGGACGTGCATAGCCTGTGGAACCGCCGGCACTGCACGAAGTTCAACGGGGTCTCGTACCCAGTGCAGCGCGCGGCGGAGGCGATCTACTCCGCCGAAGGGGCACAGCAGGTGAAGTCGGTCATCGCCTTCTACCTGGAAAACGCCCGGCTGCTCCGCGAGGGAATCGCCCAAGCCGGAGTGCAGGTCTTCGGCGGAGTCAACGCTCCGTACATCTGGCTCAAGACCCCGCGCGGGCTGAAGAGCTGGGAGTTCTTCGACAAATTGCTGACCGAGGCCCACCTCGTCGGCACCCCCGGCAGCGGGTTTGGAAGTTGCGGCGAGGGGTACTTCCGGTTGAGCGCGTTCAACAGTCGGGAGAACACCATCGAGGCGGTGAGCCGGTTCCAGAAGCTGGCGTGAAGTTGCCGGGGCTGGTCGGCGCTGGTCGGGTGATCGAAACTGTACCGTTTCTCACAGGCAGATCAAATCATCGCAAAGCGGCTGGTTTCCGTGACGATGCGGGAAGCACGGGGGGCCGCTTGGTGAGTCCGGACGGCAGACGACGAGAAGTTTGGGAGCTTTCCGGAGAGGCACTACGCAAGGGGAGCCGCTGCTCGGGCGCGAACGGCTTCCAGACTCGGGATTGCCTTTTGTTTGTCGTCACGTTCGCCTGGGGAATCGGCGGGAGTTCATCAGCACTTGGCGGAGGCGGGGCTTGAGGAATCTCCCGGGACTTCGGAGCCGGAAAGGCCGGTGCCGGGGGCCGACTGCGGTCCGCTGGAGAGTCGAACTGAAGCTTCGGCAATTCGCTCGGTGTCGGCAAGTCCTCTGCCAACCGAGGACTTGGCAGCGGTTCGATCGGAGGAACGGGGACCGCCGAATCGTCGACGGATGGATCGTACGGTTGATCGGCGATCAAGGGCACATCAAAGGCCGCCGGAACGATTTCTGATCCGTCAAAAAGCAGATCATCCAAGAGCGGATCATCCATTCTCCGAACCCGCGACCGACGCTGTGAGGTGATCGATCGCTGCGGGGACTCGCTCTCATCGAAAGCGGCATAAGACGGCTCTGGATCAAATTCCGGCCTTCGATAAGACTGGTACGTATCCCAGCCCCAGTTCACCGTAAGTCCAGCCAGAGAAAGGACAAATAGAATAATCGCCCGCGATAGCCAAGCCTCAACCTGCCGCCTGCTCTTCGCAGCGTTCAGAGTTCCGTCTGATTGAATCTTGGGGGGCAAAGATCAACCCTCGTTTCGCCAAGCCTCGTGACCCGCAAAGTGAGTAAATCTGGAATCTTCAATGTAATCGTCACAATCCCCCCATTTTATTCAGCCGATCCTTGGCGATGAACGTAATTATTCTCGAAACCGACAGCCAATCGTTCCGTGCTCCAGCTTGCGAGACTTTTTAGGCGACGAGATCGGTGGCCGCAAGAAACTCAACAAACGCAAAAATCCGGCAGGCTCCCCCTTTGCGTTTTTTGAGTTTCTTGCGGCC
>JAYSVZ010000442.1:0-15617 GCA_043718305.1 Planctomycetota bacterium
GCGACGCCCACCCCCAAACCCAGTCCCCACCCACGTCACCACCAAAACGCCAAGCCGCCTGACCCCCGAAACCCTGTCGGCTTCAGCGCGGAGTGTCCATTTCTTGCCAGCATTAGGGAGGGAACGGCCCTCGGAACGTCGTATCTCGCACCGGACGGGACCATTTGAGTTCCCCATTGGTGCCATAGGTTCGAACCTGAAGAGGAGTTTCGACAAGTTGATTCTCGACACGGCGTGTCTGCGGTTCAAACATGGCCACGAATTGTCCCTTCACGACCGCCAGTGGAACGAAGGCGAGGTGGCTTTTCAGTTGCCCAATCTTTTCCTTCGACTCTTTCTCATACACGCTGAGTGTGTACTTTTCGAAGATGGTGTCATCGCCAGTCAGCACACTGGAAATGATATGTTCCCCATCGAGCGAAGCAAACTGCTCCCCTTCCACGCCTTCCAGGATGACCTCTTCCGTTTGGCCCTCTGAACCGTCGAGTGCCAGGATGCCGGGAGCGCCGACATTGACCGCTTCCATCTGAGCAGTATTCAGGTCCAGGCTGAACATCCCACTGGTCGCGCGAACGCGAGCTGGGCTATCGTCGGGGGTGTTCGATTCGGCGTCGGAGTCAGTGTCTGGCCCTGCTCCAGGACGAACACCACGCAGCCTTCGGGGACGAAAACTCCAGGTGACCATCGATTGATCCGATCGAGATGAGGCTCTCATGAGGTAAGTCCCCTCCACCGATTCGTCGATCGAGGCTTTGATTCCCAGGGGCAGACTCCGTTCTCCCTCTGCCACTATCTTTCCAGTATCCACGCTCAAGATACTCAGCTTGAGTTGCGAGAGGTCTTCCATGGCCACTTGTGTAATGACCCGTCCCGCCGAGACATCCAACGGCTTGTCGGACCCTTCCGCGATCCAGATCGATTGACCACTTTCGATCTGAACTGCTTCGACAGCGCTGGCTTTCTTTTCAGCCTTCTTCGGTTGCATCAGAATGACCGAACCGCTGGTGAGATCCAGTAGCACACCGTCTCGCAACACGATCGGCTTTGTTGTGTTCTCCACCGGGGCAACGGCTCTCAATCCAGCAGGAGCCGGAGCAGTGGGTGCAGCGGCAGCCTGAGCCAGCATGGCCTGGATTCCTTCGGGAACGGAACCGGGCGCTGGAGCCAGCAGGGTCCACCCGCCGCGCCCCAAGGTTCCTGCGATCAGGAGATCATCCTGGGCGTCATACTCCAGATGGTACACAGCCACTTTGGGAAGCCCTGTACCGATCCTCGTCCAGTTCGCAGCAGCGCCTAACGATGTTGCAAAGACCCCCTTGTCACTGCCGACTACCAGCGACGGTGTGGTTCCGGGGATGAAGGCCATGCAGCGTAAGGTCCGTGGCCTCAACGTGGCCAAGTTGGCCGTGAGATTGGTCCATGTGGCACCCCCATCGCTAGTTTGATGCACCTCTGTCGGATCAATGACGAACGCATTTTTCCAATCGTTCGGAGCCATGACGATCGACATCACCACTCCTCCGGGATAAGTGGCCGATGCCTTCAGAGGACTCGGTCGGGCCGCGCTGCGAATAAACACTTTCATTTTACTTCCGACGTAGATGGCCTCGACGTTGTTCGCAGCTCCGTAGGCGACAGTATCCAATCCCCCTTCGTTCGCGACGATACTGGGTCCGATCAGGCGAACGGTATCGCCTTGATTCATCGACTCGTACACGCCATTGGTTGCACCGATCACGAGTCGTTTGGCATCTACGGCGTTGAGAGAGAACGGGGTATAGAACCCCGGAGCCACCGGAGGATTTCCTCCGAGAGGCGTCAACGGGATGTCGGTATCACTGAGCAAAAGATTCCCCGCGTTAAAGACACGTCTTCGGAATTTGCCCAATTCTTGCCAACTGGAGTATCTCACGGAGCGTCCCGGTGTCGTTCGGTCATCCACAGCGACGACCCCGCCATCGGCAGTCGCAATGCTCTTAAATCTGGGGCTGGTGGCCAGCAATTGTTCGGATGTCCCCGTATCCTGGGCTCCCGCTACGACGACATTTGCATTGGCGTCCCAGGCGATCGCGTGATATTCGGAGGTCTGCAAATTTCCATTTGAAGAGAACCAATCCCCGCTATCGTCCTTGGGGTTAGTCCGGCGATAGACACCGCCATCATCGCCTTCGATGAGGACTCCATTGACCGCCATCGCCATGCATCTTGAATCGGCATGCGGAGCGCTCTTGTTGGCGGTTCCTCCACCGTCTGGCCCCAGATCCTTGGAGTGGGTCAGGTGAACCCATTGCTTGCCGGTGGGCTTAGTCGCGTCACTTCGGAACAGCCTTCCGGAATAGTCGTTGGCACCGATTGAATTGATAAAGACATTGTTCGAGTTGAACAACTCTTGGCGGTCACCACCGATGTAGGCGATCTTGTTATTGTCCCGATCGACGGCCAATGACAGATGGATGTCCCCCTGGCCTCCGGGGTGAATCCCGGCCTCCGAAGTCCGCGGCAAGTCCATCTGAGTCCATGTCGCCCCACCGTTCTCGGATCGAAAGACTGCCGATAATTGCTTGGAACCACCGACAATCGCCATGTACACATGGTGATTCTTACCAGTGGCCAGTTCGACATTTGCCGCATTCACGAGAAAACCGTCGACGGCTTGGTCGCTGACTTTCTCCCAAGTGGCCCCTGTATCGTTACTCCGATAAAACGCAGCTGCGGCATGCACGTATAACCTATTGACATCCTGGGGGTCTCCGATCAGGTCAAAGGATTTCCCGAAAGGGAGGCCGGAGGCTGCTAGCCCCGAGAGTCGCGTCCAATTGGCCCCCTGATCAGTGCTCCGCCAGATCCCCCGATCAACAGACGTGTTGGCCTGGATGACGGAGATCACAATCGTATCGCCTCTCGGGGCCACACCCGAAATGTTGAAGCCTGATAGAACTCCCCCTCCGTCTAGAGCCTTCCAACTGGTGCCATCCACGGTCCGCAGGATTCCAATGAGTTCCCCTTCGGTTCCAAAACTGCTGAAGCCACCAATCCCCGCCACGAGCGTCAGGTGCCCCTGGTCGGTCGGATCAAACTCCAAAGCTGCGATCGACAACGACTCGTGGTCATCGGTTTGGATGGTCCAACTCGGTGCCGCTTTCATCGCATCGGCAGTCCTCCAGATGCCACCATTGACGGCTCCCACGTAGAGGATCTCCGGATCGATGGGATGCACGGCGATTGCATTCACCGCCCCGACCACTTCATTGTCGGGCTTCACATTTTCAGTTTGCCCGCCAGTGTTCGGGGAGGCTCCGATGGGAACCCAACGCAAGCCCTGAGCGGATGCAAGGCTGGCTTGCATGGACAGCACCGGAATCATCAGAAGCCACAGCCATGGAATCTGACGGACGACCAACAGCTTTGGCGTATTGCGAGGCATCTCTTATCCTCCAGAAGATACTGCGGCTCCACACGGGTTTCAGTCTATCGACGGCCACTTTGATTTCATGACCTGTTGAGGTCATTTTTAAGACTTGAGGTCGGATCAACTGCTGGCCATGGTTCTGCGGTTGCAACCACTCTCCATCGGGAGGGCGGGGTTCCCTCCGACGAATCCCTGTGAGACGAGAATGGAGTAACGCCTCTACTCTTCGATCTCCCAGCGAGTGTTGAAGATCAACCCGCTCAGTGTTTCTTCGGTGAACCCGGACTTCTCATGCGGTCGGAAACGGAGGACGGCTGCGTCACCGAGGCGGGGGTAAATTTGGGCGTTGGAGGCTTTGAACTGTGGCTCGTGGAATGAGTGGCCGCTGTTGAGAACCACGTACTTGCGCGGTTGGAGTGGGTTCGGGTAGATCAGGGGAATCGCGTGCAGGTCGGGGTTGTAACTCGATCCGTTGAAGGTCACCGCTTCGGCATCCCACTCGAGAGGAAGACCATCGAGCACCTTGGCGATGACCGTGTTCGAACCGGGGTCGCCGAACAAGACGAGATGATGTTCGGCCATGAGTTCCTCGGTCACGGCAGTGTCATCCACGATCCGCACCTGGCCCCGCATCCACTGGTCGAACTCGCGTTCAAAGCGGGCCAGGCTCCAGTCGGCGTATGCCTGATGCGCGGTGGACCACGGTTTGCCCGTACCGCGCACGCACAGGAACGACTGCATGAACGCATCGTCGATTGGACCTTGCAGATCACGGCGCTTGCGGGGTTCTGTCGGTTCTCCGAAGGCGAGCGAGTCGTCGTAGTCGAGTAGTTGCCAACTCTCGTTGATCCGTTGAAAGTAAACCGCAGGCAGTCGTCCATCGGCCGCTTCGGTCAGGTTGAACTCCACGGAGTCATCGATCGAGAGCTGGTCCGCGATCGTTCGTGAGACGCTGATCGCCTCCACATTTTCTGTGTCGAGGTGCAGCGTGCCGTCCTTCTCGACCGATGATGAGACCGCCGATTCTTCGTACGGCACCGACTGTTCCTCGACTCGCAACCAGTCGCATTCGTTGTACTTCACGGTCTGCGTCGAGAAGCGGAGCGTCCTACGCTGGGCCTCTTCGAGGCGGCCCTTGGTGGCGTTCGCTTTATGAAAGTCCATAAACGTGATCAGGCTTTGCGGGTCAAAGGCGTGCCCCATCTTCGGACCGACAACGACGGCCAGCGGCACCTTGTCGGTCGCCGCTAAGTCGCGCATCGTGGTGCTCGCCTTGAGTTGCGGATCGTTCTCGCCGCCGTAGGTCATGAACGGAACGTTGCCCAGGTTCGTCACGTAGTGCGTGGAGTCATAGATCCGCAGCGGGCGGTCCTGGTAATCGGGCAGCGGTGTCGTGACTTTCTGATAGGCATAGAAATCGACGAACCCCGCCCCGGCTCCCACCGAACACCACTTCGCCGGATGGTGCAGCCCCAGATGCCATGCTCCCGCTCCGCCCATCGAGAAGCCCCACAGCACCACTCGCTTTTCGTCGATTCGGTAACGCTGAACCGCGTCGCGAATCGCTTCATGAACATCCATCTCGCCCGCAAAGCGATAGGCATTGTTGCCGCGTCCGAAGACATCGATCTGGATCCAGGTCTGTCCCTCGGGGGCGGGCTTCCCCTCGTGCTGGGCCACAAAGCTGGCCTCGGTCAGGCCATCACTTCGACCATGCAGAACCACATACAGCGGCCAGCGGTTCGAATCGCGATCGGTGTATCCCTGGGGCAGTGTGACGGCGTACGGCTGAGCGGTGCCGTCGATCACGGAGCGGTAGGCAATGACCGATTTTCCGGGCGATGAAGCCCAGCCAGTGGCACCCGAGTTCAGCCCCGTGATGCGCTCCATCGCGAAGTTCGCCGCTTGCTCCAGGTGGGCTGCTGACTTCTTGTGGGAGAACTCCTGATACCGCAGCGAGCGCTCTACGCCATCAATGATGAACTCGGCATCGAGCAGATCACGCCGCTCCGGGGCGGCTTTGGCCATCCCTTGCAGAGCCTCACGCTGCTTAGCGATCTGCGAGGCAATCTTCTCCCGTTGGGTTTCGGTGACGAAGACCTCCAGAGGCGGTTCAGCAGCATGCGCAACCGCGCTCACCGCGCCCCACAGGATCGCCAGCGTCCAGCAGTGCCAGTTCGTCATCATGGCCCTTTCACAGGCGTTCACCGGGCCGTGGCCCCATCCACAGAGTGCGAGGAGATCATCTCGGTCAGTGGGCACTCCGGCAAGTCAGAGCGAAGGGATGATGAGTGCCCCATAACGGCATTAGCATGGCAGGCAAGTGGCAACTTCCAAAATCATTCCTGTCGGGGCCTCACCCAGCAATCGCGTGCCGATTCTTCCGACTCTAACATCGACCACCCGCCCGCGAGGTTTACCGGACCGGATTCTCTTTGACCACGGACGGAAGCGAACCTAGGTTAAGAGTGTTCGATGCGTGGCCGATGGCTGTGCGACCCAGCGGTCGCCGTCCCGGTTCCCCTGCCGGGGATGAGTTGTCCGCCCTGTCGAATGGTTAGCACATCCGGAGCGCGGCAAGGAAAGCTGGGAAGCTTTGAGGGGACCTTGCCGCGCTTTTTTTATTCTTACGCGTCGGACAGAGACAGAGCCAAGGCAGAATTTGCCTTGTCCTGGGCTACACTTCAATCCGTTCCACGACCGGACTGACGTGCTGCACACACGCAGCGGACTCCCCGGCCTCCAGACCAGGGGACTGACAGAAATCTCAATCCATTCTTCGCAGACCATGCAGAAAGTCAAACTGGCCAGCCGTGGTGTTGGAACCGGTGTTGGAACCCTACCGATTCCGTCGCATCCCTCCGTTCTCTATGATCCCGCCTCCTGTCTCGGCGGTCTGCCCGGAGTCTCTTGATGGAATCGGAATCCCTGAAGCGTCCCTACTCCTCGGAGTGGCATGCCCATTTGAATGGCATCCTGGGCAGTGCAGCCTGCCGTCAATTGGGGATCTACGTGATCCCCGACAATTTTCTACTCTCGGTCGTGATCCCGGTCTTTAATGAGCGGAACACGCTTTTGGCCCTGCTTGACCGCGTGCGAGCAGTGCCGGTTCGCAAAGAGATCGTCTTGGTCGATGACTGCAGCCGCGACGGGACGACGGAACTGCTTCGCGACTTGGAGCAGAACCCGAACAACGACACCCTGAATACCCTTTCGATTCAGTTCCACCCCGTCAATCGGGGTAAGGGAGCGGCAGTCCGCACCGGGTTCTCGCGAGCGACGGGCGACGTGCTGATCATTCAGGATGCGGATCTCGAGTATGATCCCGCCGAGATCCCGCGGCTGCTTCAGCCGATCGTGGAGGGGCGGGCCGACGTGGTCTTCGGATCGCGGTTCCTGGGTGACCAGCCGCACCGCGTGCTTTATTACTGGCACTATCTGGCCAACAAGATTCTGACGATGTCATCGAATCTGATGACGAATCTGAACCTGACCGACATGGAGACGTGCTACAAACTCTTCTCGAAAGAGATCATGTCGCAGATCGCCCCGACCTTGCAGCAAGAGCGGTTCGGCATCGAGCCGGAACTGACCGCCAAGGTCTCGGCCATCCCCTGCCGCATCTTCGAGATGTCGATCAGCTACCACGGTCGGACGTACGATGAGGGAAAGAAGATCGGCCTGAAGGATGGGTTCTCAGCCATGTGGTGCATCGCGAAGTACGGACTGCAATCGGTCTTCGCCAGAAGGCGGATCAAGGCGGCCAAGAATCGCGCCGCGAAGTAGTCCGGTGGGGTTGATCGCTGATCGCTTTACGATTGCCAGCCAACGGCTGGTTTAGGCGTTTGTGACGCGCGAGGAGGCTCGCGCATTCTAATCAACAATCGGATTGTGCCGGTCTTAACGGAGTTCGCAGTGAAGGTAGGCCGATCCGCCAACGTCTCGGCTTCAAAATGTGGAAGAAACTCAACTGGGGGATCTGCGAGAATTCGTGTGATCTATTGTTTCATAGTTCCGATTTCTGTCGCATTCGGTCTAGCCCATGCAAGTTCTCGAACAAGCCCCACCGCCCGAAGCGACTGCGGCTTCCGTCTCTCTGGCGGATGTCATTTCCGCGATGTCGTACGCGATCGACATCACGGAAGGCCAGCCGGAAGGGCATGCTTGCCGCATTCGATATAACCAACACACACGTTACGTCAAAGCCGCGAAACTGTCAGCGCCGTAGGTCACCAAGCCTGACGCGTGTCGCCAGAATGGTGGACCGGCGTCACGACTTCACTCCCAGACATTCGATTCTGGGCGAAATAGTCCCACCTCGGCCAACGTCAGGTTGAGTACGAACCGGGAGTACACACCAAGGATGACCGACTGGGAGCAAATCCGACGGGAACATGGGCCGACAGTGTGGGCTGTGGTCTATCGGATCATTGCGCATTTCGAGGACGCCCAGGATTGCCTGCAAGAGGTGTTTCTCGAAGCGATGCGGTCGCCGCAAACTGCCGAGGTCCGGAACTGGGGGGCGTGGCTCCGGTGGTTGGCGACGCGACGAGCGATCGACATGTTGCGATCACGACGGCGCGAGCGAACGCATGCGATGGTGGCTGAACCGTCGGGGCCAATGGCACCAGATTCATTGGAGTCGAGGGAGACGATCGAAATCGTCCGCCGCGAGTTGGCCCGCTTGCCGGACTCCCAGGCCACAGCCTTCTGGATGGCGAGTGCCGAACAGATGACCTACCAACAGATCGGCGAGCAGATGCAGATCACACCGAATGCCGTGGGGCTCTTGATTCACCGGGCACGGATGCAGTTGAAGCTGAGCCTACGAAATTTGGTCGAGGGAGAGGAACCAACGCGATGAGTTCGCCGATTCGTGATGAGGATGATGATCGCCTTGACCAGGCGATGGCTGCGTGGTCTGCGCTGCCTGTTCCGGAGTGTCCGGACTTGGAGCGACTTCCAGATGGGGCTGTTGTAGAGGCCGAGAGAACTGCTGGCCCCACTGCACTTCCGCTAAGCCCCACTTATGGACCAGTGGTGCCGACATTCCTCTCGGCCTCCCGAGTTTGGGCCGCGATGGCGGTCTGTGTGATTGCTGTGATGATGGCTCTGATGATCCGGCATCAGGAAGAGATCGCCGACAACGGAGCGTCCCCGGTCTCGCCAGTGGCCCCGACTGCGGTCACCGAGATCGACATCGCACTGACAGAACAATCCCCGTCACAGCCGGGACTCGTTCACCGGACCGAGATTCAAGAAGGCACCTTCGACATGACGCGTCGCCCCGGTCCGCCGCCAGAACTGGCCCAGTTGCAATCGGAGCTGCGCGACTTGGCCCAACGGCTCAAGATCGAAGGACTTCGCGACCGGACGGATGAGTTGCTGCACCAGTTGCAACGCATGGTGGCGGCGGCGGAGTAGGGCGCGTGGTTGTCGAACGATGTCTTGGCCCTGAAGGGGCCGCACGGGATCGCCCAGGGTCGCGACCAACGGGAGCGCACCCTGGGTCAAAAGCTCCCCGTAAGACGGCTTTTCCAGGCTGACCTTTCAACCACTCATCAGAGGTCAACGCCAAGGCGCAGAGTCGCCAAGGGGGAGATGTCTCACGCGAAGGCGCGAAGTTACCCGTCAGCCATTTTCGCGAGGTTCCCGCCTTCCCGTGAAGCAACCCCCGGATCATGCCAGCCTCTTCCTTGGCGACTCTGCGCCTTGGCGTCTTGGCGTTGAAATCCAGCTTCCCTGGCCATTCTGACTGGGATTTTGAGGCAGGAACACGATGTGTAGAAAGGTCAGCCTTTCCAGGCCGTCTTGCCTTAAACACCGATCATGGACGGCCTGGAAAGGCCGTCCTACGGGGACTTGCATTTCCGCCAGTTGCCTCACACCCTCACAAGGACACTCTCATGCGACCGTTACTCCTCTGTCTCGCCCTCCTGTTCTTGGTGCCGAGCCCTACTCATGCCCAAGTCGCGGATCGCGAGTCGGCCACCAAGGCCCCGCCGAACCACACCCTCTTCCGCCGAAGCTTCGGCGGGGCTTACTTCATCCCCAATGATCTCTCCAAGCAGTATGAAGACCTCAAAACTCGTGTCGAGCAGTTGCGTGAATCGCTCGATAGCGATGAGTCGAACGAGGCCGCAGTGGCCGAGGTCGCGCGACTCTCCAAGACGCTGGAGGAACTCCAAACGAAGATCACCGAGAAGGAAGTCTTCGTGTCACCGGTCAAGATTTACGAGCAGACCGACACCTACGAATTCGAACTCGGCAAGGAGCCGCAGGTCGTCATCGTGGCGGACCAGATTCGTCTTTCGAGCTGGGACGGACCGGGGATTCGCTGTGTGCTGAAGAAGTCGATCATCGCGAAAGAGAAACCAGCAGCAGCCGAGTTCGAGAAGCTCTTCGTGGAGCATGAACTCAAAGTGCCGAAAGAGTTAGTCGGTGAAACCATTGCCGAACGCAAGGTGCGGACGGAGGCGTACTTCGCCTCCGAGCAGGGGCAAGCTGCGACTGAAAAGCAGCGTGCATGGAGGCGAAACTTTGAACAAGAGATCACCGATTCACAGGCGAAGTACACAGCGTTCCAAGGGCAGCCCGCTCACATCCTGCAAGTGCGGGGCCTTGATAACGGTGAACGGCAATGGGTCTCAATCGAACTCCATTCCGAAGGCGGCACCGGCAGTTCTGGCGGGGAGTGGGACCGCCGCGCGGAACTGACGATCCAACTCCCCCGAAATGCAATCACTGCGGTCCTGGGGTGCCAAGTCGGCGTGCATGTCGAGGGGTACGAAGGCTCGCTGCTGCTCACAACGGCGAACTCGACCGATCGCGATTACGAAGGGATCTTCACCGTGACTGGCGTGAAGGGGGACTTCGCCGCGTACGGTGTCCCGCTGCAATCGATCACACAGATCAACGGCTCGGTGACGCTGGATGGAAACTCCGTCATGCGAAACGGAGGGACCAGTCACTCGAATGGAAACCGGCGAATGACGCGTGACCTCTCGGGAGAAACCGTGATCCACGAGATCGAGGGGAACCTGACCGCGCGGTATGCCTATACCCGTCTGAAGGTTGCCGATGTCTCCGGCACGATCAACATCGAGAACCGCTACGGACCGACCCAGATCGAGTTCCACGAAATCGTCCCGATTGATGCAGCCAGCCGAATCATCACCGAGTCGGGGACGATCCGCGTGCGCATGCCGAAGTCGGTGCTGAGCCTCTTGCCGTGGGCGCTCTTCACCGAAGTCGGAGAGGTCCAGGTTAACGTTGATCGCGAACTCCTCGAAGACATCAGCTTCTCCTCATCGAATCAGAGTTGGAATGGCATGATCACCCCCAGAAAGAAGGATGACCCCGGGGCCTTCATGACGGCATTCGAACGCCCCAGGAAAACACTCAACGACGAAACACGTTCCCCCGGGTTCGACGTGATCTCACGAGCGGGGCGGATTGTGTTGGAGGCTGCGGACGGGGCCAAGAAATAAGGCGGTGAGATCGAGTGGTTTCGGGAGTCGTCTGGATACTCTCCTTCGCCCCCACCTCCTCTCCCGGCCTCTCCCGGCGGAAGGGGGGGGGCAAGGCAGGTTCGGACCCACGGCTGGCCAGTATGTCAAATTGCAAAAGGAAATCCGAAGCGACAGCGCTGCCTCGGGCCGCAACCCAAACGCAATAGGGGCCGATCACCAACCGATCGGTGACGGGGAGTGGGCCGCAAGAAACTCAAAAAACGCAAGACGGAGGCCCACTCTTTCTGGCCATCAGCCACGAGCCACGAGCCATCAGCCCCCTGTTGACCTTCTTTTGCGTTTTTTGAGTTTCTTGCGGCCCCATTCTGCGACCAACTCCATGGAAGGTCTCGATGACCTGCCCTGCGTGCGTCGGTGAGGGGATGCCTGTCTGTCGATATTCTTCATTGTGACAAACTAGCCAGCCGTGTGGTTCCCCCCGGAGCTCCCTTCTCTTCGCTGGGAATCTGGCGTTCCCGCGTATCCCCGCTGGTTGACGCGATTTGTGGACGCTATGCTCCGGTCGACCGGGCACCGATCTTGTCCGGAAATCCGCGCCAGCGGTCGCCCCGGAACGAGATCCACACGCCATGACGATCAACGTCGCCGAGTACTTCCAGACCCGCAAGGACGACCGGAAGAAAGAGACTCGCTACCTCAACGTGATCAACAAGGACTCCTGCACCAGTTGCCAGTCCTGTGCCACGGTCTGTCCGGTCGACTGTATTTACGAAGTCAAAAGCTCGATCCCCGGCCAGAGCTACCACCAAATCGACACCTCGCGGTGCATCGGCTGCCAGATGTGCTACCGGTCGCCGACTGATAGTTCCGACCTGTATACGCTGACGATCTGCCCGTGGAATGCGATCGACATGCTCCACAATCCGAACGTGACCCCCGACAAGGAATCGGTGTTGCTGCCGTATTGGAAGGGGACCGAAGGGACACCGCCCTGGCCAAAACTCGAAGAGTACGGCTACCAACTCTTCATCGAGGGGCAGTGCCATCTGCCGACCGGTCGCAAAGATTTGAACGATATTGTGACTTGGTTCACGAAGCCGAGTTGGCTGATCTCCGAAGAAGGGGACACCGTCGCAATCGCCGAACTGGTCAAATCGGACGGAGGCATCGAGACCTTCGTCGCCACCGACGATGGACGCGCACTGCTCGATTGCATCTTCCGAGGTTGGAAGCGGATTTTCATGGACTAGCGTTTGACCAAGGCTAAATGGATAGGTTGGAGTCCAGCCTTGAGGCTGTTCCGGACCAGCTAAAGCCTGAACTCCAACCCCATTCTTACCTGTCGGAGCCTCTGAGGGTTCGCCTCCCCGCGGAGTGTGTCATATCCCGTGAACTCAATGGCGACCAACTTCAGACAGCAGCTCATCGATTGCCCGTGTGATCTCGCGGCTGCCGATCTGGTAGATGTCGTTGTGGCCCGCTTCCGGGATCTCCAGGAAGCGGCGCGGGAGACCCGACTTCGATGTGGCGGGGGCGGACTCGAACAGGCGTTTCCCGAGTTCGAAGGGAATGATGCGATCCTTCGTGCCGTGGTAGATCAGCAGCGGGCAGTCGACTTGGGGAATCCGCTGAAGTGACTCATACCGATCGATCAGAATCCAGCGGACCGGCAACCACGGATAGTTGTGACTCGCGGCATCGACCATCGAGGTAAAGGGCGCCCGTAAGATCAGCGCAGCTGGGGGCTGGCCCGCGCTGCATACTTCACTCGCCAAGGCCACCGCCACTCCACCGCCGAGCGACTCTCCGGAGATCACGATCCGTTCGGGAGGGACACCCCACCTCTGAACGGCGTGATCCCAGACCGTTCTCGCATCGGACAGAAACGCCTTCTCCGAGGGTGACCCAGCGTTGTCGCCATACCCGCGATAGTCAACGAGCAAGGCATCACATCCCAGACCGCTGTAGAGTGCGAGTTGTGACAGTCGTGAGGCGCGGTTTCCGGCGTTACCGGGGAACATGATGACGAGCAGTCGTCCCTCGCTGCCCAGTTTTGTGAGGGGCGTGGTCCGCCCCATCGGGCTTTCGGAATCAGCCAGGCAAAGCCACCCGTTCAGCGTCAGCCCATCCTGACTGGTGACCGAGACCTCGCGAATGCGAGGGGCCAACTGCTCGGCTTGCTCCAGCGTGACCGGCCCTCGGCGGGGAATATACATTAAGTGTCGCTGAAAGATCCCGAGCATGAGACAGGCACCCAGATAGGCCACTGCGACTCGAACCGCGAACCATTTGAGCCGCATCCGCCATCTCGATTTTGCGGGGGTGAGTTCCTTTGTGACAGCCGGGTTCTCGGACTCTGAGGCAGCGTTCACTTCGGTGGCACTCCCAGTGACTTCCCGCCATCAATGGCGAGCGATGTTCCGGTGACCATTCTGGCGGCATCGCTCACGAGATAGTAGACCGCTTCAGCAATTTCATCGGGTGGATCATCCGGTCCCATGCCCGAGCGAGCGGACTGGCAGCGATGTAACGCTTTTCAGCAGCGTTGCGGTCGGGCTGCATAGCCAACTCTTCATCCATGATGCCGGTCGCTTCGACAGGGTGCATTCGCTAATTGGTGGTACCACCAGCGAATCTCAGCGGAAAACGGCGATGCCCGTGGATATTCTAAGGGTTTCCGTCACATGACCACCATTTGGCGAATACACCCGTATCAGTCTCGCCTCAACAACACCGTCATCAGCAGTCAGCCATCAGCTTTCAGCCAGCCAGCGGACTCCCAATCCCCTATTGACCTCAGCGGATCATGTAGGAACACTACCGGTTGTCACAAGGAGGTGAGGCATGTCAAGAACTCTTGTTCTTTCAGTTCTGTGTTGCATAGCGGCTCAATGGCACGCAATGCCACACCATTGCGTCGCGAATGACGAACTCACGATTGAGCCGACAACAGTGGTCGTCAAGATAGATGACATCGAGCTTAAGGCTGGTAAAGTGCTGGTCTGCGAGGGACATGCGCTCACTCAGTGGTGGCAAGGTGAGGGAGATGACATTGCAACGCAAAAGATTATTCAAGAACGGCTTAAGAAACATGTGAGCAAAGCCATCCAGGCAGAAATGCTCCAGGGAATGTTGCACTCCGTGCGAGAACGTGGCGGCCCTAAAAAAGCAGAGGCCATGCGACCGCTTTTGGAAAAGAACTTCCCATTGATGAAGGCCGCGCTGCATAAACAACATCATCTGGGTGATTGGGCAGCAAAGTTACCCGAAACCAAGCCTTACGTGGATGAGTGGTTATCGACACAAGTGGAAGCCGATCTGATGTCAACCGTCCTAGCGAAAGCGTGGTACTGTGATCCCCAGCGGTCCAACGAAGTCCGTGCTTACTGGGAAGCTCATCGAGAAGACTTTTCAGTCTTGCGCACCGCACAATGGCGGCAATTGACGCTCTCTTCAAGTGGCGGAACGGTCGAAGAAGTCAGCCATCAGTTGAGTGCCGGGATGAGCTTCAAAGACCTTGCCGTCCAATATTCATTAGATCAATATCGTGACAAAGGGGGGCTCGTCACATCGGACTATCCGCACCTGCTCGTGCCCCAAAAGACGCTCGACACCATTCAGTCAACGGCCGTTGGAAAATCCAGCCAAGTGGAAGGTGAAGGGAAAGTCGTGTTCATTGAAGTCGAACACGTGGAGCAGTCACCGGGTGAATTCTTTGAAGTTGCCCACAATGTTCGAAAAACATTGGCCCGTGATCGCCAAGCAGAGGTCGTGAAAACCATCCTCTCAGCGAAGCGAGCCAATGTCCGTATTGCTTGGTGCTTCGACTCTAATAATTGAGTTCAATGTGGAGGCGATACCAATCGGGATCAATGGTATTGATCTCCATTTCGCCACCAATGGTCACATTGATTGGGAATTCGTAGGGCCAGATCATCACGTCACCGACTTCATAGTCAGGGATTGGAATTGTGATTGTGTCGATCCCAAGATTGTCACCATACTCTTCCAAGATCTCTTCGGCCAGAAGGTCGGTACCAATTCCAACTCCGATTCCGATTCCTGTAGTTATAATCGGATGTTCACCCGCGAGATCACCCGCAGCATCCGCAAGATCGAAGGGGTCAGGGTAAGTGGATCGCAGATCTTCGACGATGTCATCTCCGTGCTGCTCCCAAAACGCCTCCGCCAGCGCCTGCATGGCATCACTGTAATCCCCTTCATCAGATGCATCAGGAATTACCGGAGGGGTGAGTCCGATGAACGGTGGAGGGTCAGGAGGGAATAGATCACCAGGATTAATGCCCTAGGCGTAGGTATCTGCCACGAACCAAACCGAGACCATTGCGATCACAACGTTCCATGAAAATGGACGAATCATTGAGAGCCTCTGTTTCTATGCCATGAAGATTAAGCATCCATGCAACATAGCAAGTCCATTACACGCACACTATTGTTGATTTGAAATAAATACAAGTCTGGCGGGGTACCGGTAGATTTGTGGCGGGGTAAACCTCATGCGGACAGGGTGCATTCGCCATTTGGTGGTACCACCAGCGAATCCACCAGCGGAGAACGGCGATGCCCGTAGATATTCTGAGGGTTTCTGCCACATGACCACCTTTTGGCGAATGCCCCCGCTTCGACGGGCCCTGGGCAGATGCAGTTGACGCGAATCCGATCGGACGAATGCGAGAGGGCCAGGCTCTTCGTCAGACCGACGAGCGCCAACTTGC
>JAYSVZ010000443.1:0-15609 GCA_043718305.1 Planctomycetota bacterium
CTGCTTTGAGGCGCAGGCCCACCAATCCTGGGACGCAGCGTCGAATGCGGTGGGCCTGCGCCCAAAGCGGCTGGTCCCACCCTACGTCTCCTCTCACCATCAGTCACGAAAGCCCCTCCGCGATGGAACTCGATGAACTCAAATCGATCTGGCAACGGGTGGAACAAACCCTCGAGCGACAAGAGTCGCTGACTCGTCAACAGATGCGGTCCGCCTGCCTGACGCGGGCGCGGCATGGCCTCCGCCCGCTCTTCTGGGGACAGATCCTGCAGATCCTGTTTGGGATCCCCGTGATCTTGCTGGGAGTCTGGGGCTGGACATCTCAAATCGGAGTCCCGCACCGCATGGCACCGGGGCTCATCGTCCATGTCTACGGCGTGCTGCTGATCATGTTTGGAGGCATCGTTCTGTCCAAGATCAGTGCCGTCGACTACTCCGCTCCGGTCGCTGAGATTCAGAAGAAGATGGCCCTGATCGAGTTTTGGTACATTCGTACCGGGCTGGCCGTCGGACTGGTGTGGTGGGTGATGTGGATTCCCTTCACTCTTGTCGTGTTCAGCTTGTTGGGTGCGGATTTAGTCGCGAACGCCCCGGTACTGGTTTGGGGGAATACTGTGGCCGGTCTCCTCGGCTTGCTGGCCACTTGGTGCGTTCATCGATGGATTCATCAACCAAGTCGCTCCAAATTCGCGGAATGGGTCGACAGAGGGGCCGCCGGGGTGAGCTTGAACAAGGCTCGGCAGATCCTGGAAGAGGCGACGCAGTTCGAGCGAGAGTAGGGCGGCTGCACCGCAGAAGACGCAGCCCGGCACGGCCGCAACAAAATGAGTTCTCAGTTCAGAAGAGCCACCGGCCGCGATCAATGTCTGTGCCCTGTCGGGGCTGTACGGGATAGCCCAGGGTCGCGACCAGCGGGAGCTCACCCTGGGTCTACTGCCCCCCACGCGCCATGTACCCTGAAAGGGTTCCACTTGAACGAAGCTTGACGTACGACACGTGTGCAACCCTTTCAGGGTAGGGGCCATCGCGCGATCAAAACCCGGGGTGCGCTCCCGTTGGTCGCGACCCCGGGCGATCCTCTATAACCCCTGTCGGGGTACAGATCAATAATCTCTCACGACACGAATGGTTTGTAGTGCAGAGGAAATCACAACGGGGACCGGGCGATGGGGTCTGAGATACTGCCTTTGCGTCCCTCAGCGACCTCTGCGGTGAACGATTGCTTCCGACTGGCACGCGGCGGGGGATGTAGACTCGATCGGGATAGTGCGCAACGTGGTAATCCCACTGCTCCTTCTCCGGAAGTTTTTCAGCAGCCTCGTAATGTTTGTCAAACGCAGCCTGCATCACCTTGAGCAGAGTGAGCAATTGCTGCTCGTTGTCGGAGAGATCCGGCGTCGATTGGGCTTCGACTGGGGAAGCGGGCGGGTTTTCCGCCCGCAGTAGGGGCGAAACCGCGAGCCAGAGTACGGTCACTGTCAACAAGCATCGCCCGATCATGTCAGCTCCCATTTCCCCACGAGTCGGTTCTAGTTTACGGCAATTCGTCGGGATCTGTTGGCGAGAAATCCCCGGTAGTCTCTCTGTTGTTGCATGGACGAACCGCCTTCACGCGAAATTCCTCCAAGTCTCGGTAGCCGCTACCCCCCTTGTTTCGCTAACCTGCACCGCTTGCGGTCTTTTTGGTTCCAAACCACACCTGACGTGCGGGGGTGGCTGGTTCGAACTCCTTGGCGGAGTTGGGGTTCCCAACTTTTCAGGGTGACGAGGCGGATGATTCCGGCCTAGTCGCGGCCGGTGACCCGAGCGATCGCCAGGGAGGCGTCAGTGTCGCTTGCGAAGCTGTTCGAATCGAAATTCCGCGGAGATATCCGTTTTCGCGGCGCTGCGTATGTCCAGGCGGAACGGGTGGCCATCACCCGCGTGCTGACCGATGAGCTCTATGCCATCGTTCGCGATGGCGTGGAATTCCACACTCAGCTCAGCCGTCAGGGCGGCGAGCTGCGCATGTTTTGCAGTTGCGTCGGCGACGGGAATACCCGTGATCCGGCCTGCAAGCATCTCTGGGCGACGCTTCTCGCGGTCGACCATGGGCAGTTGCTCAGCTCTCCAGCCCGGCCCGGTCACATTCCGCCGTTTGTCCAGGAGATCGTTCCGTCGCTGCTTGATACGCCATTCGATGACGACGACAAAGACGGCGACGTTTACGTCCCCTCGGTCACCCGAACAATTGCAGCCCCTTCCGCAACGGCCGTCGCCTCCCCGGTCTTGCGCACGGTCGCGCTGCGAGATTGGGAGTTAAAGCTCCGCGAACTCAAGACACGAATGGTCCCGGCGATCCCCTCGACCAGCGAGTCGGCGGAATCGCGCGAACGGGAAATCTTCTACGAGGTCGATGTTGAAGAGAGCCTGAAGTCCGAAATGCTGGTCGTTCAGACCTCGCAGCGGCAGATTCGAGCCAGCGGGCAATGGGGTAAGCTCAAGCCGCTTAAGGTCCGCCCCGGCAAGCTCGAAGAGATCGAGCACCAGGATGACCGCCAGATTCTGGCCTACCTGATCGGCGGGACGCCTGACCGATCGGGATGGTTCGCGCAGCAAGCCGAGTTCCAGTCAGCCCTGTTCCGATACCGGCTGCCGTATGAACTCTGCACGCTGCTGCTCCCGCTGATGTGCAAGACCGATCGGCTCCGGTTCATCGGGGACGAAGGGAAGTCCCCCGCGTTGACCTGGGACGAGGGGCCCGAATGGACCCTCTGCATGGCCCTTCGCGAAGAGGGGGAGCAGGAGAAATGGAAGCTCAATGGTGAGCTTCGCCGCGGGGACCAAGTCCTTCCGCTGACCGATGTGCATGTGATTGTTCCCGGCGGTCTCGTGATCGCGGGGACGACGATCAGCCGCGTCGACGACTTTGGGGCCTTCGACTGGGTCCGACTCCTCCGGTCTGAGCAAAGCCTGGCGGTGACGACCGAGGAGCAGCGCGAGCTGGTCGATCAATTGCTCGACATGCCGAACTTGCCCAAGCTCGACCTGCCCAAGGAGCTTCAACTGAATGAAGTCCGGGCCGTCCCGCGGGCGTACCTGACCCTCAAGTCCCCTCGCACCAAGGGTTGGCGGCACGAGCGGCTGACCGGCGTGGTCGAGTTCGAGTACGAAGGGGCGGTGGTTCCCGGTGCCAGCTCCCAATGGGCCATCGTCCAGCGCGAACTGGGCCGCTGTATCCTCCGCGATCGCGAAGTCGAATCGGGCTTCTGGTCCCAGCTCAAGGAGGCCGGGTTCCGCCGCTTGCTCGATCATCGGCAGACGTTGCATGATGTGGAAATTCCCGTCATCGATCTGGCGAGTGCGGTTCGCAAATTGATTCCTGCGGGCTGGCAAGTCCGGGCGGACGGGAAGCAGGTCCGCCAAGGGGCGGCTCTCCAATTCCGCGTACGGACCGGCATCGACTGGTTCGAACTGGGCGGCGACGCCGATTTCGATGGCATCAAGGCCTCGTTCCCCGAGCTTCTGGCTGCTCTCAAGCGAGGTGACAATACAATCCGACTGGACGATGGGTCGCTGGGCATTCTCCCGGAAGAGTGGCTCACGCAGTACGGCATGCTGGCCGGTCTGGGATCGGTCGAAGAGGACCATCTGCGGTTCGGAGCGACGCAGGTCGGTCTGCTCGACGCTCTCCTCGAAGCGGAGATCTCCGTCGATGTCGATGAGAAGTTCCTCGCGATTCGCGACAAGCTGCGAAACTTTGGCGGAGTGGCCGCGCATAACGAACCGGAAGGGTTCAAGGGAACCCTGCGGCCCTACCAGCGCGAGGGGCTCGGCTGGTTGCGGTTTTTACAGGACTTCCACTTTGGCGGTTGCCTGGCCGACGACATGGGTCTCGGAAAGACCGTGCAACTGCTCGCCCTGCTTCTCGAACGCAGCCGCGAAGTCACCGAGCGGCGCCCATCACTGATCGTGGTGCCGAAATCGTTGCTCTTCAACTGGGTTCAGGAAATCGAACGGTTCACTCCGGAACTGACCTGCCTGGAGTACACCGGCCTGCAGCGGGCTGACATGCGCGAACAGCTCGCCAAGACCGATATCATCCTGACGACGTACGGCACCTTGCGGCGGGACATTATCCAGTTGCGGGAGATTTCGTTCGACTACGCGGTGCTCGACGAAGCCCAGACGATCAAGAACGCCAACTCGCAAGTCGCCAAGGCGTGCCGCTTGCTTAAGGCGGAACACCGGCTGGCTCTCTCGGGTACGCCGATCGAGAACCATCTGGGCGATCTGTGGTCGATCTTCGAGTTCCTCAACCCCGGCATGCTGGGACGGAGTGCCGCCTTCCGCGTGCATGCTCTGGATGGCAAAGACAACCAATCCCGCCAGATGCTCGCCAAGGGGATTCGCCCTTTCGTCCTCCGCCGGACCAAACGGGAGGTCGCCGCTGACCTGCCCGATAAGTTCGAGGAAACGATTTTTTGCCAGATGGGCAAGCGGCAAAAGGCCCTCTACAGCGAGCTCAAGGAGCACTACCGCGACTCGCTGCTCGGCATGGTCAAGACGCAGGGCATCAACAAGTCCCGGATGCACGTGCTCGAGGCGCTGCTCCGGCTGCGCCAAGCGGCGTGCCATCCCGCGCTGCTCGACCGCGAGACGACCGAAGAGCCATTCGCCAAGCTCGACATCCTCGTTCCGCAGATTCAGGAGCTGATCGAAGAGGGGCACAAGTCGCTCGTCTTCTCTCAGTTCACCAGCATGCTGGCGATCCTCAAGGAACACCTCGACAAACGCGGCATCCCGTACGTCTACCTCGACGGCAAGACGCGCAACCGCAAGCAAGTCGTCGAGCAGTTCCAGAATGATCCCGCCACGATGGTGTTCCTCATCAGCCTCAAGGCCGGGGGCTTGGGACTCAATCTGACCGCTGCCGAATACGTGTTCCTGCTCGACCCGTGGTGGAACCCCGCTGTCGAGGCCCAGGCCATCGACCGCGCCCACCGCGTCGGCCAGACGCGACAAGTCTTTGCATACCGGCTGATCTGTAAGGACACCGTCGAAGAAAAGATCCTCGAACTGCAAAAGCAGAAGCGCGAACTCGCCGACGCGATCCTCGCCGCCGAAGAGGGAACGGTCCTGGAGAACCTCACCGCAGAGGATCTGGAGCAGTTGCTGTCATAGGCTCCATTGATTGGGAAACTTGTGACATCGACGAAGGACTTCAGAGTCCAATGCATCGTCGCGACCGGCGGACGAGGTCGTCTGCGCGACACTGAAGCTCTAGTCCGCCACTGCGGAATTATCGCATCAACCGACGCGATCTTCGCCAAGCCTCCCTCCTCCGCCCCAACGGGGCAGCCACATATCAGCCTGGGGCAGAGCGACCAACGGGAGCGCCGCCCCAGGTCTCAGGGTTGTCGTCACGTTCTCAACCCTGAAAGGGCGAAACAGGCTGGGCCTCGCATTGTGCCGCCCTTTCAGGGCGGAAGAAGTCCCTGGGACGAGTGCGAATTGCAACTCGGACTCTGGACTTGGTGAGGGGACGAACTGCCTATTTTTCTGAGGCACTCAATCCTTGAAGAATCCCGACCGCTTTCCGTTCAAAGATTTCCTGCCACTCGGGAGCCAGCAGCGTGTCGCAATCCTCTTGGGCTGCGCCCGGATTCCGTAGTTGCTCCGCCGTCGGGGCATAGTAGATGTACCCGTTGGTGTAGCCCGCGATGAAGGTCATCGCTTTCGGAGCGATCTTTTTCAGGTTCAGACCAATCTCAACCGTCAATTCCCCCGGGAAGGTCACCATCTGAAAATCCCCAATCCGCAGGCCGACCAGTTCCACATCGATCGTCCGTTTTCCGGCTGCGACGTTTTGGGCTTGGTGCATCTTGAGCAGTCTGAGATTGGTCTGGACCCGCGTCAGCTCCTCCATCGTCTGGATGTTGGCAACGTAAGCCTCCAGATTCTTCTGGTTCAAGGCGTCATGGCTCTCGTAATCGACCCGTCCGAGTCGCCGCTCGTGCAGGTAGCGATGCGAATAGTACGACGGGTGGTCCTTCGAGACGCCCTGCTCATTGGTCAGCGACAGGAACGTCTTGAGGTTCAAGCTCGTCCCCCCGAGCGCGGCGACCAACTGCCCCTGTTCAGCGGTTAGCTTGTCGATCCGCTCCGCAAAGTCGGCTCGCGGGAGCTCAATCGTCTCACTGACAATCTTTAGGTCGGCCACCTCAGCGATCACAATCTTCTTGGCCCCGCGCATCGCGCTGATGCCGAGAAGGCTCCCCAGCGTTTCGGCGTTTCGGGGGTGCGCGATGTCCTTATAAAGGACCGGGTTGATATCTCCGCCACAGCCCTGCACGAAGAGGGCGATCGTGTCGGGGCCGAAGCTGTCCTCGACGACTTGCGAGGCGAATCCGGTCAGATCGGCAGTGTTAGCTCCGCTGGGGACGCCTTGGATCGGGTGAACTGCGAAGTTGAAAACGACAGCCAGGGTTGAGCCATCGAGCCGGTCGAGTCGCAGTAGACCGATCTCCGGATCGATCGGCCCGACCGCGATGACCTCGGCGTCCGCGGGAAGGGAGTAGGCATGCCGCACATCGGCGGTCTTCCCGCCCTTGAGCTTGAGTCGGCGGTTCTCAGAGACGCGGTCCTCGCGCCCAGTGCCGACGCCCACGCGGACCGGGACGCGTTTGGCCCAAGCTTCTTTCACGCACTGGACCGTCCGCACATCGATATCACGACAGACCTTTCCATGGCAGTGGCTCGTGTTGACAAGCAAGTTTGTCGGAGCGATGCCGAGATCCTTTTGGAGAGGGCTGCGGATTTTCTCCATAAAGTCGTTGGGGATCGAACCGATCATCCCAATCGAGACCGCGTCGATCGTAATGATGACCGCCGTCGCCGTGTCGCTCTGAACCACGAGGGCCTTCACGTAGAGCGGGTCATTGACCGGCCCGGCCTCCAGGTCGGCGATCTCGACCTTGGCAGCCCCAGCGCGGAGACTTTCTGCGAGCAATGGTTTGCCGACGAGTATGGCGATTAAGGCCAGCGTCCAGTAACCGCGCATCGATCGTCGTCGGCCACACATTGGTTGGGGAGTCGACATGGTCTACTGAGTCCGTTGAATCGAAGGCGAAGCGGGGAAGGGATATCCTCAAGTCGGGCCACGGCCCATCGCACACCCGTTAATCAGCGATTCGCGACAGGGATCGCACTGCTCAGATCGCCCAGATGCACGATCGCCTCACCCGGCGAGGTGGCGGGAAGCGTGGTCATTCCGAGGACCACGGCGTCCATCGTCGACCGCATCACCTGCTCCTTGCGACCGAGGAGATTAGCGACCGTGACCAGCGGATCGCCGCAGTGGACTTTCTGACCCGGCTTGACATGAAACTCAAGGAAGCCCCCCTGTTCCGCGCGGACCCAGCGGGCTTTTTGGATAATCGTTTGTGGCCCGCGCGGCGGGGCCTCTGGTCGCGGGGCAATCAGTCCCAACTGCGTCAGGGCGCAGCGGATTCCCGCATCGAAGACCGACACGACATCGGGTTCCACCTTCCAGGTCTCGCCGCCCTCGACGATCACGGTGGGGCAGCCGAAGCGGCAGGCTTGCCGGCGAAGGGCCCCGGGCGGGCCTTTCCCTTTGACGATGTACTCCGTCCCCAGGGACAACGCCCAGTCTCGAATCTCATCATTCGTCGTATCGGCGCAGACGACCGGATAGTTCGTCCGGCGGATCGAGGCTGTGTGCAGGTCGATCCCATAGTCGCAGCGGTTCACGATCTCGTCGAAGATTCGCCAGGCGATCCGCTTGGCCAGACTCCCCACGCGCGAACCTGGAAAGCACCGGTTGAGATCGCGGCGGTCGGGGAGATAGCGTGAATGCCGATCGAAGCCGAGAACATTCACCACGGGAATCAGGATCAGCGCCCCCGCCTGCAACTCAAGCTGCGGGTCTCGGATCAGGTTGCGAATCGCACCGGTCCCGTTCAGTTCATTGCCATGCACGGCGGCTGTCACAAAGACAATCGGCCCCGGCAGCGGTCCGCGGCGGACTTGCAGGGGGACAGACATCGCCATCCCGCTGTAGCTTTCGCCGATATTAAGCTCAAGATCGCGCGCCTCACCCGGTTGAATTTCCAGGGTGTCCCAAAGCTCGATCGGTCGTTTGATTCGAGGGTTCATCGATCAAGACTCCGTCGAGGGGGTCGTGGGCGGGGATGGCGGCGACTCCCGTTTTCGAGCGGGGCGGGGACGTGGGGGGGCGCGATCGGCGGTAAGTTCGCGCATCGCTTCGAGCTTGCCGAAACAGAGCAGGGCGTCCCCCGCTTGGAGGACCCGCGTCGACTTGGGGTTCGCGATTAAATTCTCTCCTTGCCGCAAAGTGAGAATGTTGATGTCCCGTTCTCGGAGGTGCGAGTCGGCGATCGACTTACCCAGGTACGGCGACCCGTCGCGAATCACGAGGTCGGCCACCCCGTAGCCTTTCGGCACGGTCAGTCGCTGACGAATATCGACATCGGGGAACCGAAGATTACTGGCGATCGAATCGATCACAGCCCCCGCCACATCAATCCCGGTGGCGGCCTCGATCCCTTCCAGCCCCGGCGAGGAGTTGACCTCCATCACCAGTGGGCCGTCCCGCCCTTCGAGCATGTCGACCCCCGCAATGCGCAGCCCCATGATCTGGGCCGCCCGCACGGCGGTGTCGGCGAACTTGGCATCGAGGGTGATCGGTTCGGTGGTGCCGCCCCGCGCGACGTTGCTGCGGAACTCATTCCCGACGGCGGTCCGTCGCATCGCTGCCACCACTCGATCGCCCACGACAAAGGCCCGAATGTCCCGGCCGCGACTCTCCTCAACGAACTTCTGAATCAAGATGTTCTGCCGGACCGATTGCAGAGCCTCGGTGATGGCCAGGGCTGTCTCACGATGCTCGGCGAGGATCACTCCGATCCCCTGCGTCCCCTCAATCAACTTGATGACCACTGGGACTCCACCCACACGTTCTATCGCCGCTTGCGCATCGTTGCGATCGCGCACGAATGTCGTCTGCGGAATCCCAATTCCATGTTCGCTACGGCTTAGGATTTGAAGTGATCGCAACTTGTCACGCGAGTTCTGAATCCCGCTCGATGAGTTCGCACAGTAGACCCCCATCTGCTCGAACTGCCGGACAATGGCCACCCCGTAATACGTGATGCTCGGTGCGATCCGAGGCAGGACCGCATCAATCCCCTCGATCGGTTGTCCTTCGTAATACAGGTCGGGCGACCCTTGTTGCAGGTCGATCGTGGTCTTCAAGGTATCGACGACCAGCACATGATGACCCCGCTGTTCAGCGGCAGCCTTGAGCTGGCCGGTACTGTAGCTGCCACCTTCGACAGATAAGATTGCGAGTTTCATGGCAATGCAGGGAGAGGAACGAAGCCCGGGGTTGGTGTGTGGGTATCTTAGTCAGGCGGGCGAAAATAGTCTCCCCGTAAGACGGCCTTTCCAGGCCGTCTGGCTTCAACATTCGATCAAGGACGGCCTGGAAAGGCCGTCCTACAGGGAGAGGAATGAAGCCCGGGGCTGGTGTGCGGGTATCGTACTCGACGACGTGAAAATCGGGCATAGGTCTTAGGGGTGGACTGTGGGCATCATCCGCGATTCGCACGGGATCAGTGACTCGACTGACGCTCACTCGATCAATGCAAAAGCCGCCGGGCGCTGGGCGTCCCGACGGCTTCGTCAAGTTTCTCGATGCCCCGAGGGCCTCGGCAGAAGAACCGAACTGCTAATCCTTCCCCTTCCGGCGGGACGATCCGCCCGATGAACCGGAGTCACGCGGAGCCCGCTCGACGGGGGCTCGCTCCATCCGTGGCGGAGAGACCTCGCGGGGAGCCCGTTCGACCGGGGCTCGCTCGATCCGCTGTTGCGGGATCGCCCGTTCGACTGGAGCCCGCTCGATCCGCTGTTGCGGGATCTCACGAGGCGCTCGTTCGACGGGGGCTCGCTCGATGCGCGGAGCGGGGATCGATTCGCGGCGGATCGGTTCTGGGTTCGATCGTTCTCGAACCACTGGTTCGCGCTCGACCCTCGGCTGTCCGACATCCGGTGTCCGGCGGGTTTCCACCTGCTTGCGCAGGTCATCGATCCGCTGGGGCCGTTCAGGATTGACCGTTGATCCGTTGTCGGGCCGGGTGATCGAACGCGGCACGCCGTTGTCGTTGCCTCCCGACTGCCGGTTGGCATCGACTTCCGCGTTCCGAGCTGCCTTGCGAGCTTCGACCTGCTGCCGCAGTTGATCGATCCGCTCCTGGGACGAGTTCGCTCTGCCATCGGGCTGGGTGCCCACTGGCTTCGGAGACTCTTCGCGGACACGTCCCACGACGGGATTGCTGTCCGGTTCAGGCTTCAACTTCGGCGCGACCGGATCAATCTCGCGACCGGTGGCTCCGTTGCGGGCATTCTTTCGCTCTTCGACCTGCTTTCGAAGGTCATCAATCCGCGACTTTCCATCGCCTTGAGCGGGGTCGCCATCAACCACGCTCGGCTGGCCGCGATCCTTCATGCGGGGCGTCTCCTCGTTCGGAGTCTGGCCATTGCGCGAGGACCGTTCCTCCCGCTGTTGGTCGACGAGATCCCGGACCTTGTCGATTTTGGGCTGCTCGCCGTCGGGCGTGCGTCCGATGACGCGGATGTTTTTCTCACCCCGTTCGACCCGCTCGCGAAGCTGCTCGGCGGTGTCGATCGAGGCTTTGGTTTTCTCACGAATCGACTCTGGCAGTTCGCCCAGGTCGAGGCGTCCGCCCTTGTTCCCGTCACGCGCATCTCGGGGCCGGAGATCCACGATCTCTCCCTTTTCATTCTTGGAAGGATTGATCAGCCCCCGCCCATCCAGTTCGACTTGACGACGAGCTGTTTCAATGGTGCGATTGACCTTCGTCACGTCGCGCATCACGGCCATCTCACGGTCATCCACATGGCGGAAATCGCGTCCCGATTGTGAACCTCGCACCACATCATCCAGGCGGTTCGTCATCACAGCCAGTTCCGCTGTGCGATCTCCCTTGTGCAGGGCCAGGAAGGCTCCCTGATCCCGGACCAGGTGCGGAGGCCGCAGGCCGGGATTCGACGCATAGCGGTTGTGCCAGGTGTTCACGCTGCCGTAGAAGTCGATGCCACTGCGGCGCGAATCGCAGCGGTAGAAATCGAGGACCGGATCGCGGTAGTGGTGACCACCCCACCCACGCCGGAACCACGGCGAGTACCCGAACTGAGCGTACTGATCCCCGTAGTAGTTTCCGTAGTAAAGGCTGCGACACCGGGGCCGCACAAACAGGTGGATCACAAACCCACTCATGTTCACAATGTGCCGAGGTCGGTAGTAACACGGACGGCCGTAATCCGCGAACGAGTTCCGGAACCGGACCGGTGCGAACAGGCAACCCCGCCGGGCGAACCGATAATCCCGGTAGCCAGGCACATA
This sequence comes from Planctomycetota bacterium, assembly GCA_043718305.1. Lineage (GTDB taxonomy): Bacteria > Planctomycetota > Planctomycetia > Planctomycetales > Planctomycetaceae > TH-plancto1. The sequence continues at coordinate 11,447 of JAYSVZ010000443.1, forward strand.
GATGCAGCCGCTCGGCGTCCACTGGTATTGGTTCGGCACCCACATGTAGTCGGTCTGGCACTGGTCCCAGAAGCCGGGTGACCAGCGGTAGTCCTCTTGCACGTAGGTCCAGCTACCGGGAATCCAGGCGTGCTCTTCCGTCGGAGCCGGAATGTTCGGTCCGATCTCCAGAGATTCCGGAGGCTGGGGAACGTAGGCGAGTTCTTGCGAACGGGCATCGATCCAGAGCCCGTTGATCCATTGGTAACCGCCAGCGACTTGAGCCCAGTAGCCGCGCACCCAGCGGCGTCCGGGAGGGACATTGCGCCACACTCCACTGATCCACATGTGGTCATTGGCTTCGATATCCCAGGCCCAATAGCCCGTGATCCACTGGACGTTATCGCCCGTGGGAATCTGATCCGGGGGGAGTTCATCGACCGGTTCCGGGGGCTTGAGCGCCACGATCTCCGACGGTGTGGGATTCGCTTCGTAGAGGTCGGCGAACGATTCGTGAACCGAGCCGCGGGCGTACTCTTCCACGTCCGCTTCCGGGACTTCGATCGGAGTCAGGCCGTTCGCTGGCAACTCAGGACCGAAGACCGGGGGAACCGGAACCAAGTCCGGGGCACCCAACTGCGGATCGGGCACTGGCTCGAGCTGGACCAGCCGAATGGTTGCGGGTGGTTCCGGTGGGTACTCGGCCAGAGCGGACGACGCCAACCCTGGCGCCGCAGCGGCGAGAACAGCCCAACACCGAAGGGATCGAAACGGGGCACGCATGGGAAGGCTCCTGCCTGATTGTGGGGATCGGTGAGCGTAATTCACCGTGGGCCAAGTTGTCGACATCGATCCTGGAAAGAATCGGACGACTCATTGGTCATCCGGCTTAAAGGGCACGTGATGTGCCATTTTTTTTCGAAACTCCATGCAAGTCCGAATCGTAATGAATTACCAGAGAACTGGGCTGGTTCTCTCCCCGATACCGGAGCCTCGTTGAATCACAGTGATGTCACTGTGCCATCGAAATGAACTCATTGACTCGGGCCCGCCTTCATGCGGTTTTCATGATTGGCTCTGAACTGTCTTAACAATTGGTCACCACAATTCCACCAGTTCGCGGCTGACATCCAGCGGCGGCCAGTTCCAGGACGTGGAGACGTTGCATGTTGATGACCCGAAAAGCCCGAGGTTTCACGCTGATCGAGTTGCTGGTCGTGATCGCGATCATCGCGGTCTTGATCGCTCTGTTGCTCCCCGCCGTGCAGCAAGCCCGCGAGGCTGCTCGCCGCACCCAGTGCAAGAACAACCTGAAACAACTCGGTCTAGCCCTGCACAACTACGAGAGTACAACTCGCGTCTTCCCACCGAGCCGGATCAACATCTCTAGCCCCCGGTTCCAGGTGTCGTGGGTCACGCTCTGCCTGCCCTACATGGACCAGGCTCCGATGTACAACCTCTACAATGCCAACAAGAATTGGTACGACCCCGCGAACGACCAAGTCACCACCAGCCCACTCCCGATGATGACTTGCCCCTCGGCGGGAGGAGCCCGTACGGTTCCGACCGCGGCACTCTACACAGCCATTTCTAACGGGCTGCGGTCCGACACCCCGCTGTGGGGATTCTCGGATTACGGCTCGGTCAACGCCGTGCGAAACGCATTCAACGTCGCAGCGGGCGGGACATCGTGGGGTGTCCGAGAGATGGACGGCGCGATGGGCCGCGGTCCCCAGGGAACCCGCATCGCTCAGATCACGGACGGAACCTCGAACACCATTATGGTCGGCGAAGACTCCAATCGTCCCAATCTCTGGATCAACAAGCAGCCCACACCCAACCCAAAGACCAGCGCGGCCAGTGGGACCGCCTGGACCGACGACGGCTGGGGCTGGGCGGATATCAACGGCGGGTTCAGCCTCGACGGTTCCGGCCCCACCGGCCTGAACAACACGAGCAATAACAACGGGACCACAGTGATCCTGGGAAGCTGTTTCATCAACTGCACAAACGACTCCGAGTTCTACTCGTTCCACACCGGCGGGGTGCAGGTTCTGATGTGTGATGGTTCGGTGCGGTTCGTGAGCGAGAACACCTCGGGAACAACGCTGACCGCGATCGGAACTCGGTCGAATGGCGAAATCGTCGGGGACTTCTAGTCCCGCCAACAGGACGACCCACCTCCCCTCTCCCGCCGGGAGAGGGGCTGGAGCTGGGGCTGGAGCTGGGGCTGGAGCTGGGAGCGTGGCGAGACAACGCCCGAATTGACACCGGCTGATGACAGAGGTGTAAGGCGAGCCAACCTCCCAAGATTATGACAGTTACGGCCCAGTGATCTGAAGCGTTGTAAAGCTGATATTCAAAAACGCTCCGTTCCCAATCGTGGTGTCGACGTTGTCGGCCTGGAGTGCGCTGATCGTGCTGTCGATCGTCGTGTTGCCGAAGTTGGCGGTCAGCGCCGCTGGGGTGTTTTGAATCACCAGCGGGATGCCGACCGAATCGTTGAGGATCGTGGTCCCAATCACCAGCGAACCGCTGACGGCGTCGAGCATGATCCCGTTGGTCGGACTGGTATCAGACCGGACTGTGCCCAGAGTCATCGTTACGGCGAGCGGGTCGAGGTTCATCGCCGGACCGTTGGTGGTCGTGATTGTGCCGCCCGAGGTGGCGAGCGCAAAGGTCGTGCCGCCCCCCTTCGTGTCGACGAGCAGACCAGTCCCCGTGTCGTTGAAGATGTTCAAAGTCGAGACCGACCAGCTTCCCGTCGGGTCGAGCAGTCGCAGGCCATCGCCAGCGATCTGAGTCGTGTCGGTCGAACTGCCGATAGTCAGCAAACCGGTCGTGACTTGCTGGTTCCCCGCCTGGGCCAGGTTGCTGTCGAACGTCACATCATCGACCAGGAATCCGCCCGTCGCATCCGTGGAGATGGTTCCGCCCGCGAGGCCCACGACATTGATCCGACCCGCACCGGCTGAGCCGTCGAGGTTGACTCCCGCTCCCGCTGTCGAGGCCAGGGTGAACGAACTCAGCGTGAGGTTCATATTGCCGGTCGACCCACCTTGCAGGGCCGCATCGAAGGCGTTCCCCGTCGATGACACCTCGAAGATGCCCGTCTGTGTATAGGTCAGTGCCCCGGCACCAGCCACATTCAGATCGACCCCGTGCAGACCGGCGGCATCGACTGTGAGATTGCTGAGCGTCACGATCCGCGGAGTGGCTGTGGTGGTCACTTCGAGACCGTTTGTGGTGGCAGTGGTGACCTCCAAATCGGTGATCGCCGCAGCGCTGTTGTTGAGGAACACACCGCGCCCGGCTCCCGATGACACACGCAAATTCGTCAGCGTGGAAGCCGTTGCCCCATTGATGCTGACCGCATCCCCCGCCGGATTGGTGATTACGCTATTGTCGACCGTGAAGTCTGTGACGGCGGCGGCGGTCAGACCGCCCGTCACATCGAACCCGCTAAACCGCGAGTCATCCGCCATCGCCACGTTGCCCGTGATCGTCGGCAAGGCGGAGAGATCGGGACTCGTCCCAGAGAACGGGAGCGGCTGGGTTCCGAACTGTGTTTCGACGGTCTGTGCGGGACCATTCGAGAGGACGCGAGCCCCTGGAACCAGCGTCACATTCTCGACGTAATTGCCACCGAAGGGCGTGTAGATAATGCTGGTTCCCGCAGCCCCATCTCCCAGGGCGTTGGTGAGCGTCCCATAGGGATTCTCAAACGTGCCGGTCCCCGCGAACCCGTTGGCCACATGAATGAACTCGATCGGAGTCCCCCCCGTATCGGTCGCAGCCACCCCATCGTCCCTCGTCAGAACCAAGTTCTGCAGCCGCCGAATCGGATCGCTCAAGCGGTCCGACAGATTGCGAGTCGCGTTGACGCCCTCTGCCCGGAAGAACTTGTGATCCATGGACGCGGGGGAGTGGGGCTGATGATCGAGGAAGCGGTGACCATACCGAACCGTAAGCCCAATATTCTGCGTCTGACCGAAGAGATCATCATCTTGGATTGAGTAGTCGACCCACACGTTGCGATTGAACTCGGCCTCAATGCGGGCCTTCCAGCCGGTGGTGTTCCCCACGGCATGCCCGTCGAAGTAGTAGCCGCCGCCCAGGACGCGGGTTCGCATGTTGAGGAACTCGGGCAGGTTGACGCCGACCTCACCATCGATCCCGGTCAT
>JAYSVZ010000444.1:0-4727 GCA_043718305.1 Planctomycetota bacterium
TGTCCGTCACCGGGCCATAGCTGTCGACGGCGATGGTGACTGGTCCCATACACAGGAACCCGAACGCCACCAGACCGAACGCGAAGACCGAGGCATGCGGCCCCATCAGTTCGCCCAGGCCGATCATGCTGACGAAATACGCGCTGGCCATCAGCCCGGCGATCAGCATCCCATTCCAGAAGGCACTGATGTTCCCGGCCACCAGACCCGACAGAATCGTCAGTGAGGCCCCGCCCTCGCGCGAGGCCGTCACGATCTCCTTCACATGCAACGAGTGCGAACTGGTGAAGACCTTGGTGAACTCGGGGATCAACACAGCGGCCAGCGTGCCGCAACTGATGATGCTGGCGAGTTGCCACCACAGGGCGGGGAGCGGGACGGTCTCGGTCTGAGCGACCGCGCCAGCGGCTACGATGCCCATCTCGCGCACCACTGACAGATCGCCGATCAGCAACCAACTCATCCCGAATGAGGTCGTGATGCACAAGATCGACGCGATCCAGATCAGGCGGGTCAGCGGCTCCTCGAAATTGAACTCCTTCAGGCCCTTGTACTTGGCTTTCGAGATCGCCTGATTGATGAAGTACGAGGCTCCGGACATGAAGTCCATCAGGAACCGCATCGCGAAGATCCACGCGATCAGCTTCACCTGAATATCGAGATACCCCACCCCAGCTGTCTTGGGAGTCACGGCCAGCGTGATGAAGCTGATGAGGGCGACCCCGGTCACGCCGTAGGTTTCGAAGCCGTCGGCTGTGGGGCCGACGGAGTCGCCGGCGTTGTCTCCCACGCAGTCGGCGATGACCCCGGGGTTGCGGGGGTCGTCTTCCTTGACGTTGAAGACGATCTTCATCAGGTCGGAGCCGATGTCGGCGATCTTGGTGAAGATGCCCCCGGCGATGCGGAGGACCGACGCGCCGAGTGACTCACCAATCGCAAAACCCAGGAAGCAGATCCCCGCAATTTCTTTCGGCACGAACAGCAAGATTACGACCATCATCACCAGCTCGAGCGAGATCAAAAACAGCCCGATCGACATCCCGGACATCAGCGGAATGTTGACCACCGGCCAGGCCTCACCCCTGAGCGAGGCGAACGCCGTCCGGGCGTTGGCATAGGTGTTGATCCGGATGCCGTAGTAGGCCACCCAGTACGACCCGGTCATGCCGACCACCGAGAACAACAACACCTGCAGCACGGTTCCAATCGACTTGTGCTCCAGCCCCATGAAGTAATAGGTCATCGCCGCTGCGATCAACGCGAACAACATCAGCAGGAATTTGGCCTGCTGCATCAGATATGTCTTGCACGTCTGGAAGATGATCTCAGCCACATCGAGCATCGACTGGTGAGCCGGTTGCTTGGCGACCTCATGTCGCAGATAGAGGCTGATCCCCAGCGTGAAGCAGATCATTCCCGCCCCGCCCAACAGCAAGTTGAACGCGGTGATCGCTTTCCCCGCAATCGTGAACGTGGTGAGTTTGAAGTCCGGGATCGCGAGGTCCGCCTCGCCCGCCAGTACAACCGATGGTGCCATCGCAAGCACCAAGGCCACGAACATCCACAAGTGTCGACACATGATCCATCACTTTCGTCAGGAGCGCAAGTCGTCCAACCAACGAACGGGCCAGAACGACCGTTTCAATTTCACTGGGGTTACCATAAAGGGATTTCGATTAGATGCAAGTCAAAAGGCCATGCACTGGGGATCGAGTCCGCTGAATCGGCAAGCCTTATTAGTTTTCAGTGGTCAGTTTTCAGTGCAGGAAGAGCCGCAAGCCACGATCGGTTTCTTGGCCCTCTAGGGGCCGGAGGGGATCGCCCAGGGTCGCGACCAGCGGGAGCGCACCCTGGGAAAATTCATCCCCCGCCCGAATCAACCCTGAAGGGGTTGTCCACTCGCTTGCCCAGAGTAGAACCCCTTCAGGGTTCGTCCCCCGGTAGCACCTCGCCCCAGGGTAGGCTCCCGCTGGTCGCCAACCCTGGGCGATCCCCTGTAACCCCGTTGGGGTTGCAGAGTGGTCTCTCGATGAGCCTTCTGGCTGACCGCTGATGGCTGATGGCTTCCTTTTATTGCGGCTGTGCCTCGCCTGTGGTCTTCTGTTCAAAATCAAATCGGGAAGTTGATTCGAGCCAGTTCATTAGCTGTTCCGGACAGGCTACTAAAGCCTGGACTCCAACCCCGAACATGCCCGACAGAGAGCACGCCAATCCACGATCCAGTAGGCCGCATCGCGAGAGGGCGTTATCCTGAACAGGATGCAGTTCGGCCAACCACTTCTGGCATTCGCCTGGGCCAGCCCTCTCTGGCTGTGGGCCTTGGGGGCGGTGGCGATTCCGTTGGCGATCCATCTTTGGCGACGGCAGCATCCGCGCGTCGAGCGCTGGGCGGCCATGCAATTCCTGCAGGCGGCTCTGGAACGGACAGCCCGCCGGATGCGAATCGAGTCGCTGGCACTGCTGGCGGCCCGCTGCCTGCTGCTGGGGCTGTTCGCCTTGGCGATGGCCGGTCCACGGACGGAAACGGGAGAGTCGCCGGGGAGTGGGCTGTCCGCCACACACCGAATTCTGGTGATGGATGGATCGGCCAGCATGGGAACCCGCGTGGGGCGCGATCGAAGGTTCGATCTGGCTCGCAAACGGGCTCGGGAGATTGTGCAGGCCGCGAACCCCGGCGATTCGTTTCAGCTTTGTCGAATTGGGACGGCGGTTCCGACCGTGATTATCCGCCGTCCCGCGTACGAACCAGTCGACCTGTTGCGGGAGATTGACCGCCTGCCTCTGCTGGACGATTCAGGTGATCTCGTGGCTGCGTTCCGGCAGGTCAAGGAATTGGTCGATCAACTCCCCCCCCCGACCTCGATCGAGATTGATCTTCTGACAGACCGCCAGCGCTCCAACTGGTCGAGTTCGGTGCCTTCGGAAGAGGCTGAGTTACGGCAACTGCTGCGCGAGATGGGTGAGCGGGCCCGGCTGGTGCTCATCGATCTCGGCCATGGGGCGGCGACCGATAATCTGGCGGTGACCGCCTTGACGGTGCCCGATCGGGTCGCAATCGCTGACCGGCCACTGCGGGTGATGGTCGACCTGATGAATCACACCAGTGCCCAGACCCACGCATCGGTGGAGATTCTGGCTGATGGTGTGGTTCGGGCCACGGTCCCAGCCTCAATCGCCGCTGGCTCACAGCAAACCGTCACGGCAACATTGGAGATTCCAGAGTCGTCAGAATCACTCTTACTCGAGGCTCGAATCGCAGCCGACTCGATGCTGTTCGACAACCAGTTTCGTCGCGTTGTCGCAGCTCGGCGTAATTTAGAGGTACTCCTAGTCGATGGATCACCGAGCGACAAGCTCTCGGAATCGGCCAGCGGGTTCATCCGCCTGGCCTTGGCTCCGCGATCCACGTCGGCCTCTGTTCCCGAAGTGGGGGCTTCGGGAACACCGTACCACGTCTCTGTCGTCAGCGTGGCCCAGTTGCGAGGGACCGATCTCTCTCGGGCGGAGTGCATCGTTTTGTGTGATGTGTCCGGATTGAGCGAGGCGGATGCGACTCAGCTCCATCAATATGTGGAAGAGGGGGGCGGACTTGTCATCGGACTCGGACCAGGGACAAATCGCGAGGAGTTCGCCCGCACGCTCGGCGATCCCAACAAGGGGCTCTTGCCTCTCGAACTCTTGGAGACGGTGGACCACTCGCAAGAGCCCGTCTTCTTTGACACCCGCGACCTCGATCACCCGATCCTCGAACTCTTTCGCGGACGAATCGAGGCCGGTCTCGCCACTGCCCCGATCAGTCGCTACGTTCGCGCTCAGCTCCCCCCGCGCGGCAATTCGCGAGTGATCCTTCCGTTCACCTCGGGGGATCCGGCAGTGATCGAAGCTGCGCTGGGGCAGGGGCGGGTGTTGGTCGTGACGACTTCGTTCGATGACCGGTGGGGCCATTGGGTTCTGTGGCCGAGCTTTGTCCCGCTGACACATCGGATGGTGATGCATAGCATGGATGGGCGGCTCCGTGCAGAGCCGCTCTCGGTGAGTTCACCGCTCCGTCAGACGATCATCGGACCGGTCTCGGGCGCGACAGTGACACTGCCTTCAGGGCACACGAAAGAGTTGCTGACCGAGGTCTTGACCGAGGAGACGGGTCGCGTGCGGACCGTGCTGTCATGGTCCGATACCGGGACGGCTGGAGTTTATACGTTTGGCATGACATCTCCCTTGGGGCGGAGGCCGCACTTTGCCGTGAACCCCGACCGCCGTGAGAGTGATCCGCAGGTGCTATCGATTGACCAATTGCGACGGGGACTTCTGGCGGATGTGCCGTTCGACATTGTCAACGAAGTCGCGGCTACGACGACAACTGTCGAGAGCGTGACCTCGGGAAGTGCCTGGCCGCGAAGGCTTCTGGGGCTAGTTCTTGGATTGTTGGTGATTGAATCACTGCTGGCATGGCGTTTTCGGTGGGGAGCCTGGGGAGCCATCGCGGGACTGGCGGCGGCGATCCTGATGTTCACGATTCGATAGCTGCGCTTCGGCAGGAAGCTCTCCTATCGACTAGTTCTACCCGTGGCAATTGACCTCCCATGAGGGCAGAAACCACCCGCGTCGCCAGTCCACTCCGGCACCCCAACGGGGTGACACATCACAGCCGAGGGTCGCGACCAACGGAAGCGCACCCTGGGTGAACCGCGTCAGACTCTGGCGAACCCTGTCGGGGTTCTACAAGC
>JAYSVZ010000445.1:0-1654 GCA_043718305.1 Planctomycetota bacterium
TACACAACCATCAGACACCAAAAATCACCGAGTGATTTCTTGTTTTCCACCTCCACAGGCGAAAATCCCCAAATGAGGTTCGCTTACTTCAGGACTAGATCGACTTCTTTTCAGGCCAAAATTGCCGCTGGATCGCTCCCGGGAGGCGGTTTTTGCCGCCTGCGATTGCGGTTTGCTGAGGGGCGGGTCCATGATCCCATTGGCGAAATGTCTCACGGCGTGGGACCGCGCCAACCAGGATCACCCGTCATACCTTCCGCTCCTCACCAATTCCGGATCTCGCGCCGCGCAGCCTTAGCGTGGGGGTGTGGTTTATTACTCCCCGGTTGTCAACTTCTGATCCAACGTCGGGGTGATTCCAGCAAGGCTCAAGAGGTGGCTGAACGGCTGCTCAAGCCCATCCCCGGTCTTAAGGATGGAGTCCGACTCGATGTGTTTCGTGTCGATCGTTCCATCGGCGATCCCCGAATCGGCAACGCACTCTGGAACACCGTCAGTGCCGGCGGAACACTCAGCCTGGAAGCTCAGCAAAAGCTGACGCAACACGGTTTTCGCTTGGGAACCGTTCCCGCCAATGCCCCCCTGGCGGTCCAGGAACTGATCCTCGCGCAGGGTGGATTGGCCACCGAACGAACCTTGCATCAGTCATTTGATTTCCCGGTGGGCAATCACGCCACCCTGGACATGATGTCACTCCCGGATGGGCTTGTCGTCGAGATTCCGCACCCCGAGGGAGCCAAGTCGGTGACCCTCCGTTCGGCCCGCTGCCTTCTCAAGGTCCGGCCCGAACGAATCGAAGAGGGGTGGGCTCGAATGGAGTTTTTGCCAGAGATCCACCACGGAGATTACCGGACTCGACCGGTCGCGACCGACAACGAGTGGCTCATGCAGCAGTCACAAGACGTTGAGTCACTGTTCGACTTACGGTTTTCCGTGGAATTGAACCGCGGAGAGATGGCTGTGATTGGACTGAATCCACGGGCGGATCAGCCGACCGGGAAATGGTTCTTCCGCAACCAGATCGAGACCTCTTTCGAGCGGTTGGTGGTGATCCGCATGGCCGATGTCTTCACCGTGGCCGCGAACGGGGCGGGTTAGGTCGTTGGGCGCTATCATCTTTTGAATGAACTCCGCTTTGTCGAACTGGCCCTGCCGATACTCATCCGAACGTCCCGCCGCCTTCGCGCAGACCTTGGCGTGTTCGACCGGACGGGGACAAGTGAAGTGGGACGTATTTCTGTTTCTGCTGGATGAAATCCGATTCGACCAGTGGGGGACCGTCCGCCGAACCATGGGTGATGACCGCCTCGGAGACTGCCAGCGGGCGATTCAAGAGGTCCAGCGCATGGCGATGGCGTCATAAGTCGCGTTGAAACAAGGCCGTCATTGCGGGCTGTTTTTGCAATCAGCAGCCCGCTCTGGATCGATCGGCCTTGAAAAGAGTGCCTCCGCCCCGGAAAATCGTGGGCCATCGATGGACCGGCTTGCGAGTCGGTTCGCCCAGTTCTTTTGGAGAGCGACATGAACTTGACCCCTGAGCAGTCCAAGGTCGGCAAGGAAAACTTCGCGGATGCCGTCGGGCTGACGCGGCGCGACTTGCTGAAGGGAGTCGCCGCTGGGGCCACGGGTCTCGGAGCGATGTACTTCGGCTACT
>JAYSVZ010000446.1:0-1654 GCA_043718305.1 Planctomycetota bacterium
AACTTGTGGTCATGGCACACGGCACAGCCCGCCGTCATCCCGAGCCAGACTTGCGAGACCGTGTCGGTCCGATCGCGAGCGTAGAGGACGAGATACTCCTCATCGATGATGCCGCCTTCGTTGGTGGTCATGTTGCAGCGGTTGAACCCGGAGCCGATCTGCTGCTCGAGCGTTCGATTCGGCAAGAGATCCCCCGCGAGACTCTCGATCGTGAACTGGTCATACGGCATGTTCTGATTGAAGGTGGCGATGACCCGATCGCGGTACGACCACATCTCACGGAAGTTGTCGAAGTGGACCCCGTGTGTGTCGGCATAGCGGGCATAGTCGAGCCAGTAGCGACCGCGATGCTCACCCCACTGCGGTGTCTTCAGGAGTTCATCGACGTACTTTTCGTAAGCCTCTGGCGTGGTGTCGGCGACAAAGGCCGCCACGCGCTCCGGCGAAGGCGGCAACCCCGTTAGGTCGAAACTGACCCGCCGCGCCCAAGTGCGCCGGTCAGCTTCCGGAGCTGGCTCCAGTCCCTGCGACTCCAACTTCGAAAGGACGAACCCGTCGATCGGACTGCGGACCCAAGCGGCGTTTTGAACGGTGGGGACCGGCACCTTGACGGGAGCGATGAACGACCAGTGCGGTTGGTACTCCGCCCCGCTGGCGATCCAGCGTTTGAGGATGTCGACCTGGGCCTCGGTGATGACCTTCTTGGCCTCGGGCGGCGGCATGACCATGTCCGGATCGTGCGAGGTGATCCGCTTCAGGATCTCGCTCTCCTCGGGCTTACCGGGGACGATCGCTTTCATCTCCTCGGCCACGGACTTCTTGTCGAGCCGCAGATCCGCCTTCCGCGAGGCGCTATCCGGTCCGTGACACGCGAAACAGTTCGCCGCCAAAATGGGCCGCACATCGCGATTGTACGATAGCGGCTCTTCCGCCCGAACCATCGCCGGGACCATGAGGAGAACCACTGCCAAAGACTTCCGCAGGAAGGACATCCGCCAACCTCGAAAAAGGGAACCGTTCAGGGACACCAGACGTGAATCCACCAACCTAGGCCGATGGCGAGGAAGTTCATCCGCCACCTCCATCGAACTGGTCCGTGATTCATTCGGGCCAGTGATTCATCATAGACCCCGGCTTATCTTTGTCCAGATGGCAGGGTTCATTGGCCTCATCGGTCTGAGCCGCGAAGCGGCGGCAGCAGATAGCCGTGGGTGAAACCCACGGAATTCGAGCCCCCAGTAAGACCGCAGCCGCGAAGCGGCGACAGCGGGATTCACGTCGAGACGCCCAATTTCAGAGTCCTTCCAAGTGAAGTGAGCGCTCGCTGTCGCCGCTTCGCGGCTTGAGTTCATGCGGGGTTCCGGTCCTTGGGCTGCGCCCACGGCTACATGCTGCCACCGCTTCGCGGCTCAAGAAGAAACACACACCGACTTTCCACAGGCTCCCCCTCCCGGTGGCCATTCCACGCCCCATGTCATATTCTGGCCGTGCCCCATCACCCTTCGCCGGAGTCCTCCCATGCCGTCCCTCAATCGTCGCGGTTTCCTCGCCTCCTCCACCGCCCTCGCCGCAGGCATCGCAGCTGTCTCCGGGCTCTCTTCGGCGGTGCATCTCTCCGCAGCCGAAGCCGATGAACTGAAGTCGATCGGCAAGA
>JAYSVZ010000447.1:0-4710 GCA_043718305.1 Planctomycetota bacterium
TTCGTCCTGCTGGCCTTCACCCACTGGCGCGACGCCCACCCCCAAACCCAGTCCCCACCCACGCCACCACCCAAACATCAACCCGCCTGACCCCCGAAAACCTGTCGGCTTCAGCGCGGAGTGTCAGCATTCGCCATCCATTTTGCGTTCATCATTATCATCGTTCTGCTCGATGGCGTCGGAGAATGGATCTCAGGAGCTCACCCGCATCGTTCCATTCAGGGAGCTGCGCCAATTATGATCCTGGCGTTAATGATGCTTCGCACCTACTGCTTTGCGTACAACCAATATGTCGCGCAGCGGGAATTCAAGGCTGCTCTTCAATCCATGCAAGAGACCATCAACCAGCTTCAGAGCGAGTGATCAACAGCCAGCAGTCTCTTGAAGCCTGAATGCTGACGGGTGTGGGGCCAGAGTTAGCCAATGGCGAAAAATAAAGCCCCCGCCAGGAAATCTTTTTAGGCGGGTGGGATCTGTCGACAACAGTGGTGGTTTGAGGTGCCACTGGCGGTCGCCTTGGACCGCCAGTGTCTTCGAGCGTCAGCAATCTCTCGCGATGTAGCTGGTCCCCAACACTGGCGAGTCAAAGCCCTCGTCAGTGCCACCAATGCCACCGGTGGCGCCGCTTGGCTCGCTTGGAGCCTCTCACGGTATTCGTGAGGCACCGGAGGGGAGTTCAATCGCCGCTGCCAACTCTCCATTGCGAACGTAGAGAGTCTTCCCAACCACGATCGGATGGTTCCAGGTTTTTCCCTCAATCGCGGAGAATCGGCCCAGCTCGGTGTGTCGCCGCGGGTCGGCAGCGACCACGATGCATTCCCCCTGCTCGCTCAAAATGATGAGCTGGCTGACGTTGGGAAGCAGTAGCAACTGACCAAAGCCATAGCGGCCTTGTTTCCACATCCGCTTTCCGTTCGCGGCGTCGAGGCACACGAGGATATTCTGATCGAAGCCGTAGCAGTGTCCTTCGTGGTAAACGAGGTCATTGAACGACGGCTTGAGCTGGTTCGAGGTCCAGACTTCTGTGACGCTCCATCGGTCGGCTTCCCGTTTGACCTCCAATCGAGCGACGCCGATGCCGTCACCGAGAGTAACGATCAGGCTTTGATCGTCGACCTGTTGCGGTTGGCAGACCGCCGGGCCTTGCCATTCACTCGGGCGGAACTTCCAAAGGATTTTTCCGGTGGCTGGTTCGACCGCGATGAGGCCCGTCTCTTTGTCATTGCCGAACACCACCATCGTGGTCCCGCTGAAGGTCAGGGGTTGAGCTGTGCTGAAGTTCATTCCCGTTGAGGGAATGGCCCAGACCGACTTCCCGGTCTGGCGGTCGACGCCCAGCAGTCCGTTATCTCCCTTCCCGCCCGCATAGATGATCACGATATCCCCGATGACCACTGGCGAACCCGAGAACCCCCAGACGGGGAGCTGGGCATCGACTTCTTTCATCAAGTCGCGTTGCCACTTTCGTAGGAAATGCTCAGATGGGAGGCCCTGAACCGGTCGGATTAGGCCGGGACGCGCGGCGGCGGATCGGGGACGCAGACTTGGATCTCGTCGTCGAGAACGCGGACTTCAAACGAGTCGGCTTTGACCTTGGAATTCGGTGCGTCGAGCCAGGCTCCGGTGCGGATATCGAACCGCCAGCAGTGCCACGGGCAGGAAACGGCGTGACCTTCCAAAGCCCCCGCCCCGAGCGAAGCTCCCATGTGCGGGCAAGCATCGCTGATCGCGTGATAGGCTTCCCCGGTGCGGAACACCGCCACCATCCGCCCATTCACAGCGTACGACCGCCCCTCGCCATCGGGAATCTCGCCGACATCGGCCACGGATCGGAACTCGGACAATGCACTGCCCCTCGGGGACGGGTTGTTAAGCGGGTCTTCGTGAGAGGATTGTTAGGGAACGGGGCCTCCACGGCAATGGTCGAAAGGGAGATGTGTTGATCGGACTTCTGTTATGCCGAGCGACTGACTTCTTGTTGAGGCCCGCCGGAACTCGTAAACTGAGGTCACTGACCGTTCTCACTGATGTTCATCCCCTGTCGGGAGTCGAAACATGCCCTCCCCGTTCCCCGGAATGAACCCCTGGCTCGAACAAGATGCCTTATGGCATGACTTTCATCAGAGGCTTCTGCCAGCGATTAGCGATGCCCTTTCCGAGGAGATCGCACCGCGTTACTACGTCGCGCTCGAAGAGCATGTCTACATCCATGAACCTCCGGAACCGGTGGCGCGATTTTTGGGAAGGCCAGACCTCGCCATTGTCGGGACGAGTACCACGGGCACCGGAGCCGCCACCGCCGTGATCGAGGCCCCCGTTTACACGGCACTTCCCGATCCGATGGATGTCGTCCGCGAGTCTTTCATCGAGATCCGCGACACTGAGAATGATTCTCTCGTGACGGTCCTGGAACTACTGAGTCCTTCGAACAAGAACGCGGGGTATGACCGGGATGCCTACATCGCGAAACGCCGCCAGTATCTGCTGAGCGATGTGAACTTCATCGAGATCGACCTCCTGCGGGGCGGACCCCGGATGCCCATCGAGGAGTTGACGCCTTGTGATTACTACGTGCTGGTGAAACGCGCGACTGAGCGGACGCGCGCGGGGGTCTGGCCGATCCGTTTGCGAGACACGATTCCGTCGATCCCTGTTCCGCTGCGCGCCCCCGATCCTGATGCGCGGCTTGATCTGCAAGGGGTGCTGCATGCGGTGTACGATCATGCCGCTTACCGACTTCGCATTTACCAGGGAACCCCCAAGCCGAAGTTGGTTGCCGATGACGCACAATGGGCGGAAGCCATTGTGAAGGACCATCTCGGTCCGTAATTCCCGCCCGATTTCCTCCTCGACCGACTTGTCATCCCTCTGGCCGCCCCATGATCTTCGTCCTCGATAACTACGACTCGTTCACCTACAACCTCGTCCAGCGGTTTGGGGAGATCGATGCTTCGCTGAAGATCCATGTGGCCCGCAATGATCAGGTCACGCTCCGCGAAATCCGCGCGATGAATCCCGACCGAATTCTCGTCTCACCCGGACCGTGCAGCCCTTCCGAAGCGGGCATCTCGAAAGAGTTGATCCGCGAGTTCGGGCCGACGGGGATCCCCATCCTCGGTGTTTGCCTAGGCCATCAATGCATGGGCGAGGTCTACGGCGCCCAAGTCGTCCGGGCCCAGCGGCTCATGCATGGCAAGACCTCCGAAATCTACCACGATGGGAAGGGGCTCTTCCAGAATCTCGCGAACCCCTTCACAGCCACTCGCTACCACAGTCTGGTCATCCCCGAAGAGACGCTGAACGCGGAACTGATCGCCTGCGGCTGGACCCGCGATGCGGATCATCCGTCCGAGGTCATGGCCGTGCGGCACAGCCGTTACCCAGTCCACGGGGTACAGTTCCACCCCGAGAGCTTCCTGTGCGACTCGGGAATTGAACTGCTGAAGAACTTTTTGGCGATGCCCAAAGTGGCCCCGTTTGCGGTGTGAACGTCGCAGCCGTAGGACGACCTTTCCAAGCTGACCTTTCTACACATCGTGTTCCTGCCTCCGAATCCTAGTAAGAATGGCCAGGGAAGCTGGATTTCAACGCAAAGACGCGAAGGCGCAGAGTCGCCAGGGAAGAGGCTGGCATGATCCGGGGGTGACTTCACCGGCAGGAATCTCGTGACGATCGAAGCTTCGCAGGGATGACTGAATTCTCGGCCCATCCCGAAGGGATCTGAGAAATTAGCCGGTGGCGAGGTAAATTTCGTGGCTTTCGCACCTTGGAAGCCCCACCCCTGTCGGGGTGCCGATCAAAAATGCTCTCACGAGACGCAGACTTAAATGGTTTGCAGGGCGAAGCGCTTGGTCGCGCCGATGTGTCGTCAGCCGCAGGAGGCACATTGGCTCGGCGTACGGTTGGCAAAGTCTTTGAAGTCTGGGGCATCTGTGATGTCCCGAATTCGAGTGCTCCGGGGAGCGAAGCCCATGTCAGGAATTATTGTGAGGCCGTGGCCTGAGAACCTTACTTTGCGTCTGATGCCGCACCCTCCGATAAAACGGACTGTCGAACCATCCCCGCAACGGTCACTCACAATCCACAACCGCCGGTCCGGTCTTTACTTGCGGCACTGCTGCCGAGCTCGACCCGCGTTGACGCTCCGGCCCCTCCCCCTATAATCTCGGCGTGAACCAGGAACCCTGTCCGCCTGTCCGGCAGGGGTGAGTCTCGGAATCGGTGTGATTTCGATTGCTCTTCCAGACGCAGACACGGAGTCGGGTTATGGCTGCTGCCAACGTTGTCGAAATCACCGATGCAAACTTCGAGACCGAGGTCACCAACAGTGATGTTCCAGTCCTCGTCGACTTCTGGGCCACCTGGTGCCAGCCGTGCTTGATGCTCAGCCCGACGATTGACGCGCTCGCGACCGAGTACGCGGGCAAGGTCAAAATCGGCAAGGTCAACATCGACCAGAATCGACAACTCCCCGTCAAATATCGTGTCGGCTCGATCCCCACGTTGATGGTCTTCAAGGGCGGGCAATTGGTGGAAACCGTGATGGGAGCCCAGCCCAAGGAACGCTTGGCAACGATGCTGAACAAGCATATGTAGCACAACGGCCCACATGCCTGCCATTTCGGTGGGCGCTCGGCTGGAACGGCAGCACTCAGCGAAGTACCCATACCGGAGGGTGGCCCTGCGCAGGAAGGACATCGCGATGTCCCC
>JAYSVZ010000448.1:0-4710 GCA_043718305.1 Planctomycetota bacterium
ACGCCCAGTTGCTTGATGATTTCGTCGACGATGTTCATGGCCAGACTCCGCCAGAGGGCCTCGAATGAGGCGTAGTGAATCGATTCCGAAATGGAAGTCGCGATCGTGAACACGATATCGCCAACACGCGGATGATGACATTGTATGGGGGCGCGACCATCGGAGCGGGAGGGGCTCCGACTCGACGTGATCGCAGTGAAAGTTTTCCTTGCTGAGGTTGAGGGCGGATTCTGAGCCGGGCGAAGCGTGGACTCTACCGACTTACTCCCTCCTTGCCCCTCGATAGATCTGACCCTCTTTAAGCAGTTGATCCTTCGAAACAGGCTCTTCACCGTTGATTGTCATCAGGGCTCGGAGTGATTCACGGGAGAGCGCGTGTCCAAGTGAATAGGCAGAACTCCGGTCACAGAAGACAACCATTGGTCGCCGCCAGGTAGCGCTGGATATCCCCGATCGCTCTGGGTAATCCCAGGCTGTCACAGCCTCATCGGCAGACAGATCAATCGGAGCCAGCCAAGGAATCTTGGAGTCCTTGATCTCAACCAGCAGGATCGTATTTTCCGGTCCGTCGATGATCTCGCTGAGCATTGCACAACCCGCATCCGGAAAGACCGTTCCAGGTCCAGTGATCGCAACAATGTTGGTGAACAAATTCGACGCTGGCTCGGTGCAGGAATGAAACGTCGGCGGCATGCGATCCGCGAGTCGGGAGTTGTTAGGACCATCCCAGGGCTCTGAAAAGTCGGACTGCTTATAAATATCGTTGGCATCAACGTAAGGTCGTATCAGGGCTCGCCAGCTATGCATCGGACGGCCTTTTGCATCAGCGACATAGGCTGGGGGAAACGAACCGTAAGCATCGTGGTAGTTGTGAAGTGCCAGCATGAGCTGATTGAGCGGAGACTGAGCAGTCGATGCCTGAGCTGCTCGCCGAGCATCACGGACTTGGAATCGGAGCCAAACTGCCCCGACAAGGAGGATCCCCAGGAAGAGGCCACAACCAAGACGTTCTTTATGCAAGTTTGTCATGACAACACTCCCAAGAAACGAGGGTGACCAGCAATCGGGTGATGGGGTCGTCAGCCATGATTCGGCGATCACCCCTCCTCACGCTTTTGGCACGAGTAATGCAATCTCAGCCGGTCGTTCGGCCAATTCTCTTCTGGCTCATCATGGCTCAGGTGCCCAAGACTCAGACAACCACGCCGACTTTCCGGTTTCGGTGTATTGAATCTCGACACGACGTTCATCGAGAACGGAACCCCCGAGACCAATCAGTGAACGAGGAATTGAAAAACCTTCGGGAAGGCACTTCACAAACACACGCACCGGACGGAGTTGACGCCGCTCCACATCGCAGAACCGCAGCGTCGCGATTCCTAGCCGTGATTGAACTTCTCCTCCGGTGATTCCCGTGACCTTGGCGAGCCAATCGGGAAAATCCTGGCCAGGAGGTGGGAAGACCCATTCGACTCGACTCTTCGACCAGATTCGATGCGGTAACACCGAAAGCATGGCACCCGTGTCGAAAAGGCCATCGTACCACGTTTTCTGCCCCTCCATCTTGAAGTTGATGAACAGGCGGTCTCCATGAATCTTTCGAGGTCCCTCACCATCAATCACGATGGCGCTTTCAACGGTCAGAACTTGGAGTCTGACCTTTTCATCGAATGTCATTCTGGTCAACCCAAAGGACGACCAACTGGTCGGGAGAACCGCGGTGGGCATCGGCAAAACTCTGGCGCAATGCCTCTTCGGAATCGCATGTGCCAATCACACGCTCCTGATAGATTCCCACGAACTGTCCGCGAAAACTTTGAAAAGCACCACCTGCATAGTTCCGATAGGCATAAGCCCAGTCCAATGCAAAACGCTGCTCCTCGGCATCATCTCCACCTCGAACTTCGAATACCGAAGACGGTGGCCCCCCAGAGACGGGAGAGTCTGATTCTTGTTGACTGTCGCTGCCGACAAATGGGCGAAAAACTGCCATCGAGCGGGCTTCGTTGACGACCAGCCTTCGCCCCTGCAGTTCCGCGCCATTCAGGGCTTCGATCACCACTTCGGCGCTCTCGACCACTTCCACAAAGGCGAATCCTCGCGACTGACCTGTCATCCGGTCCCTCACCACATCCACTGACATACAGTGCGCAACCTTTTCAACAGCCGCCCGCAGATCGTCGACTGTTGTCGTGTACGACAAATTGCTCACGTAGAGTTTGCTCATGGCCAGACTGTACCTTTCTGAAGAGAGTCATATTCTCACTTCAAAGTTTACTCTCGATCTCGGAAAAGTCCAAACTGCATTCGCGATTCATCATGTATCCACACACTTCGGGCACGAATAGTGCAAGCTCAGCCGGTCGGTCGGCCACTGCTCTTCGGGGGTGTCTTTCTCCACGCGAATCAAATGCACGACCCCCTTGCCGAGGTCAAGCGCCGCTTCCGTCGAATCGGCGATGCGGCCGCGCGATTCGGGGTCGACCTTCACGCGGTCGACGACGACCTGCACGACATGCTCGCGCTTGTGGTCGATGGCGGGCACCTCTTCGATACCGTACGTGGTGCCATTGATCCGCACACGCAGGAACCCCTGTGTGCCGAGTTTATCCCACAGTTTCGTATAGCTCTGACCGACGGGGACTTCGACGGGGGCGGCGATGTAGAGCCGCGTCTCCTTGGGGAGCGACAGGATGCGGGCGATGATCTGGTCGGTGGTTTGGCGTTCGACCGGGACTTGGCAGGTCGGGCAGTACGGCTGTCCGAGGCGGGCGAAGAGGACACGGAGGTAGTCATAGATTTCGGTGACGGTCCCGACCGTGGAGCGGGGGGTGCTGCCGACGGTTTTCTGCTCGATGGCGATGGCGGGGGAGAGGCCAGTGATCTGCTCGACGCGGGGCTTCGGCATCTGGCCGAGGAACTGGCGGGCATAAGCTGAGAGCGACTCGACGTAACGCCGCTGGCCTTCGGCATACAAGGTGTCCATCGCCAGCGAGGACTTGCCGCTGCCGCTCGGGCCGCAGAAGACGCTCATCTGGTCGCGCGGGACGGTGAGGTTGAGGGATTGGAGGTTGTGCTGCGAGGCACCACGGATGGTGATGGACTGGCCAAGGGGCGAGGGCCTAGGGCCTAGGGCCAGAGGAGAAGAGGAGAGGAGATTCTGCCTCTTCCCTTGTCCCTTGCCCCTTGTCCCTTGTCCCTTTTTCTCCGGCTCTAGCTTCTCTGGCTCTAGGCCATAGGCCTTAGGCCCTAGGCTTCCCCGCAACGCCCGCCCCGTATGCGAGCGCTCGCACTTCGCCACCTCTTCCGGCGTGCCGACACACACGATCTCGCCGCCCCCGCTGCCGCCTTCCGGACCAAGGTCGATGACCCAGTCGGCAGTCTTGACGACATCCAGGCTGTGCTCAACGACGACGACGGTGTTCCCGGCCTCGACGAACCCGTGGAGTACCTTGAGCAGCATCTGCACATCGGCAAAGTGCAGGCCGGTCGTCGGTTCATCCAGGAGATACAGCGTCTTCCCCGTCGAGCGCTTGCCAAGCTCACGCGCGAGCTTGATCCGCTGCGCCTCACCGCCGGAGAGCGTCGGACTCGACTGCCCCAGCTTGAGGTAATCCAACCCCACATCGTGCAACGTCTTCAACATCTGGTGAATCTTGGGATGATGCTGGAACAGCTCGATCGCCTCCTGCACATCCATGTTGAGCACATCGGCGATGCTCTGCTCCTTGTACTTCACCTCCAGCGTTTCATGGTTGAATCGCTTCCCTTCACACACCGGGCAATTGACCCAGATGTCAGCCAGGAAGTCCATTTCGAGCTTGGTGGCCCCGTGCCCTTCACAAGCCTCGCAGCGGCCATCAGCGACGTTAAAGCTGAACCGGCCCGGCGTGTACCCGCGCAGCTTCGCTTGCGGGAGCTGGGTGTAGAAGTCGCGAATCTCGTCGAAGAGTTTGACGTAGGTGGCGGGGTTGGAGCGCGGGGTGCGACCGATCGGCGATTGGTCGATGTCGATGGCCTTGTCGAGGAATTCCAGGCCGGTGATCTTCTTGTACTTGCCGGGGTTGCCGAGTCCCTTGTTGATGTCGCGGTTGAGGACTTCCCACAGGATGTCGTTGCTCACCGAACTCTTACCCGACCCGCTGACCCCAGTGATGCACACGAAGACCCCCAGCGGGATCTCGACATCGACGTTCTTGAGGTTGTTGTGCGTGGCCCCGGTGATCTTAATTCGCTTGTCACCGATCGGTCGGCGCTGCTGGGGAACTTCAATACAGCGGCGGCGTGACAGAAAGGCCCCGGTCACGCTGCGCTCGCTGGCCTTGATCTCCTCGACGGTCCCTCGCGCGACGATCTCGCCGCCGCGCACGCCGGGTCCGGGACCGAAGTCGAAGATGTAATCGGCCGCCTGCATCGTCTCTTCGTCATGCTCAACGACGATGACCGTGTTCCCCTGATCGCGGAGGTCTTGCAAGCTGCGCAGCAACATCGTGTTGTCACGCGGATGCAGCCCGATCGATGGCTCATCCAGGATGTACAGCACCCCGACCAGCCCACAGCCGATCTGCCCCGCGAGTCGAATCCGCTGCGACTCGCCGCCCGAGAGCGTCGGAGCTGAGCGGTCCAGTGCGAGGTAATTCAGCCCGCACCGCAGCAGGAACCCGAGCCGCCCGCGAATCTCCTTGAGAGCCTCGACCGCGATGAGGGCCT
>JAYSVZ010000449.1:0-4704 GCA_043718305.1 Planctomycetota bacterium
TTGCCGATCGATCTGGTTCACAAACGCTTTGTCCTCGAACACGTCCATCTGCGTGCGAGGCACCACCGCAGTTTCTCCCTGGCTGAACGGGTTGGGTTGCGACACTTCCGGCGTCTCTGCCGTGGTGATCGACAGGTTGGCGTGGGTGATCAAGACGCGAGCCAGCCGCACATTCTCCCCAATGATGACCGTGCCTGTGCGTTCGTTGATCACAACCCGCGCGGGTCGATCTGGAATCACCTTCAAGTTGCCGACACTGCCAATGAATCCCGGGATATCTTCGGTATGCGGAGGCGGGACATTGATCTCGACGGTGGCCGAATCGATCGCGCGGGCGACTGCGGGGTGTTCTTTGTTGATGGCGAGCGCGATGCGACGAGCGGTCTCGAAGTCGGACTGCCGCAGCAGCATCCGAATGACTCCGTTCTGACCGATCGGAGTGCAGGTCTCACGCTCGATGGTCGCGGCGTTTGGGATCCGTCCGGTCGTGGGATGGTTCTTCTGCGCTCCAGCTGCATCGCCGGAAAAAGCGAATCCACCCGTCGATATCGCTCCCGAAGCGACCGCGTAGATTTCCCCATCGACCCCTTTCAGAGGGGTCATGATCAATTGTCCCCCGGCCAGGTTTTTGGCATCGTCGAAGGCGGAGACCAGAACATCGATGGTCTGGCCATTGCGGGCGAAGGCCGGAAGATCGGCGGTGACCGTCACCACACTCAGGTTGTCGGTTTTCTCCGAGGTGTCGTTGCGGAGTCGGGCGCGAAGCTCCGGATCGACACGAAGTCCGTAACGCTGAATGAGGTTCATCGCGAGTTGCCGCGTGATCGGGCTTTTGCCACCGGTGCCATTGAGTCCCGTCACCAACCCGAGCCCCACCAACTGATTCGTCCGAACGCCTTCGACTTCAGTGAGGTCGCGAATGCGGACTTCGTCGGTCGCGTCGACCGGGACGCTGATCAGCAGGGCGAGCAAGAGTCCCACCAGAAGGCGGCGAACGGGTTGTCGAGTGATCATGGTTCGGACCGCTGAGTGGAAGGGGACTGAGTGAGTACGAGAGCTGTCAGCCGTCAGCTTTCAGCGGTCAGTCAGAAGGCGAGTTTCGATTTCTGGCTGACCGCTGAAAGCTGATGGCTGATGGCTTCGACTGAACATGCTCTAGAACGGCCACACTTTGTTAGCCGTTCGGCCCAGCCAGCCTTGGCGTATAAACCCTTCTTCTCCGCCGTGGCCCTCGTAGTTCATGTGTAGGTCGGACACGAGTCGTGAGTTGACTGTGTTATCTGCGGACACATCGAACGGCCGAACGATGCCGGTCACCACAAGCGTGCGTTGATCGCCTTCGATGTGAATCTTGCGACAGCCACGGAAGACGAGGTTGCCATTGGGGAGGACATCGATCACGGTCACCGTGACACGATCGTCGAAGGCTCGTTGACTGCGAAAGGACGACTTCCCATCGAAGCTGCGGTTTGACTGCAACTCGGAGTCCAATTCACTTTCCGAGCCTTGTGTCGAGAAACCTCCATCGGACGACGCACCAAATTTGAACAGGCTCTTCGCGCTAGATTTCTTGCCCAGGCCCCGGTTGTCCTGGTTGCGGACATTCGAGTCCTCGCGGACCACGACCGTCAGCAAGTCGCCGACACGTCGGGCCTGCGTGTCGTAAAACAGCAGACCTTGTTCGGGCTGGTGGCGTTTCCACAGCGCTTCGGCATGGGCGGCTTTCGTACAACACATGCCCAGCACGCACAGACCACTGGCGGCCAGTACGCGCCGCATGAGTCTCAGAATTCGGATGTCTTCCATGACGGTTCGGTTCCTAACGAAGTGGAATCTCGACTTCGCCCGCCGCGATAACCGTTCCGGTGATCACGCGTTGGGATTCGAGGTTACGGAGACGGATGCGTTCACCGGGACGCCCGGCTTGCAGGGCCTCAGCCGATGGCAACACCACCTTCAAGTTGCCGCGCACCGCGCTGACACGAATCAGATCGCGAGGTTTGATGACCGGAGCCGGGAGGGGTTGAGCCGAAGCTGGACTGGGAACTGCCATGTCGGCGAGCGTGAGTCTGGCTTGGGCCTCCAGCCCGCGTTTGAGACGCTTGCCCACACATTGGTCAGCCTGCGGAGCGATCTCCGTCCATTGACACCAGACCGGCTGCGTCACCACATCCGCCGCGCTCAACACCTGTCCGACGGGCAAGTCCCGAGCTGCAGCGGGCCAGTCGCGGGAGACGCGAATCCGTACGCCGCAGGTCAGCGTCGACTTGACCACTCCCCCTTCGATCCAGCGCACCGTGATGCGGGGATCATTCGTTCGCGGCAAGGGCGGAATGACATCCAATTCCCCGAGTGGTGAGTCCGAGGGTTTGAGTCGTTCGACGCATGGACCGAGCAGTCGGACCGCCACCCGCTCGGGGTCGAGTCCGAGTTGCTGGGCCACTTCGTGTTGGGCGAGTCGTTCGACTTCGGTGTCGGTCAGGTCGCGTGGTTCGATCCGCTCCACTTCGGCGACCGTGGCTCCGGAAAAGGTCATCATGTCCGCTTGACATCCGGCCAAGAGCAACCGGGCAGCGATCAAGGACCGGGTGATGTGCATCTCCTCCGAAGGCTCCTCCGTGCCATCCCACAGATCGAGTTCTTCCCAACGTTTGAGGGCAGATTTAGGCATGCCTTCGAGCTGGGCGACATGCTTGATTTGGAGCACCCCATCGGTGGTTCGCACGCGGTCGCGGAGGGTGACCTTCAACAAGGGGCCATCGGCTGCTTGGCCCTCGGACGCTCCTCCCTGCAGAGCGCTCAGCACTCCCCACGCGATGATTGTCGAGATGCTGAGACGTGTCATGGGACGAATGCCTTGGATTTAGAACGTGTGTGGACGATAGCCCGTTGTGTGCTGGCCCTAGGCCCTAGCCCCTAGGCTCTGGGCCCTGTCTAGCGGACAATGTCGTTGGTCGTTGACAGCATCTCATCACCGGCCCGGATGGCCCGCGAGTTGACCTCGTAGGCCCGCTGCGCGGTGATCAAGGAGATCAACTCGTTGACCACCTCGACGTTCGACCGTTCGAGGTAGCCTTGCCGGAGCATCCCCATCCCGTTCTGTCCGGGGACCGCCTGCACTTCCGCCCCGGAAGCGGGCGTCGCGGCATACAGGTTCCCGCCTTCACTGCTCAACCCTGCGGGATTCAGGAACCGCACCAATTGGATTTGCCCGAGGTTGACCGAGGACTCCGGCGACCCTGCCGTGATCCCCGACACGGTCCCATCGGCTCCGATACTCAACTTCGAGAGGGAGATCCCGTCTTGAATCGTCACGGCGCTGTCGAGGAGATAACCATCGCCCGTGACCAGCCGACCCGTGGAGTCGGTGCGAAACGTCCCGTCCCGGGTGTAACGAGCTTCGCCGTTGGGGAGGGTGACTTTGAAGAACCCCTCCCCCTCGATCCCGACATCGAGCGGATTGCCGGTCTGGGCGAATGTTCCCGGCGAGAAGATCTTGGTCGTGCCCACCGACCGCACGCCGCTGCCGATCTGCAACCCCGTGGGGGCTGGCTGCCCTGCGGCGACTTCGGTCCCCGCTGCTTTGAATGTCGAGTAGAGCAGGTCGGCGAAGTCCAGTTGGCTGCGTTTGAATCCGTTGGTGTTGACGTTGGCGATGTTGTTCGCGGTGTTGTCGATCAACATCTCCTGCGCCCGCATGCCGGTGGCGCTGGTGTACAAGGCTCTCAGCATGGAACAGACTCCTCGACAGTGAATGAATGACGCGACCGCGAACTTGCTAGCTGTCAGCTTTCAGCAGTCAGCCAGAGGGTGTTGCGTGTTTCTGGCTGATGGCTGACCACTGACAACTGACAACTGACCGCTAGCTCTCCACACGTTGTTCGATCGATTTGGCGAGGGCTTGCATGGCCTTTTGGGCGGCCTCGTAGTTGCGGACCCCGGCCAGCATGCGGACCAGTTCCAGTGGAATCGAGACGTTCGAGAGTTCCCGCACCCCTTGTTGGACGCGAGCGGTGGCCGGGGTGGGGGCCAGCTCGGGGGGCGCTTGGAACAGGGTATGTCCCACGGGTTGCAGTCCGTTCGGGTCGTCGAACTTCACGATGTCCAACGTCCCCAACGACTGTTCGCCGACTTTCAGCTCACCGGTTTCACTGATCGTCAGGTCGTTCTCCGAAGCTGTCAGCGGGAGTCGCACTGGTTGCCCACTGGCCAGGACCGGTAAGCCGTCGACCGTGGTCAGTGCACCTTCGGAGTTGAGAAACCAATCCCCCGCCCGCGTGTAGAGTGAGCTGCCATCCGGTCCCTGCACGGTGAAAAAGCCTTCCCCGACGAGGGCTGCATCGAGCGGTCGCCCGGTCCGTTGCAGGCTCCCTGGCGTGAAGTCGATATGGGTCTGGCCGCCCGACGGCTGCTCACTGACTTGGCCCACATCCATGCGTCGGCTAAATCCAGGGATGTTTGCGGCGGCGAGATTGTACGCGGTGAGTTCATGACATCGCTCAGCCGCATCCATGGCCGATGCAGCGCTGTAGATCCCTGCATACATGGAACGACTCCGATGACCGTGAGACTGGTAGGGACTGTAAGCAACCTGCGTGCCATACCAATTACAACAACGATCCGACAGCAATTCCGCAGCCCGAACGCATCTTGGCGACATCGGCTCAAGTCGCCGGCCGGGTCGGTTCATCCTGGGGGCGGAAG
>JAYSVZ010000450.1:0-1640 GCA_043718305.1 Planctomycetota bacterium
ATGCACGAATCGGTCGTAGTGATTTCGCTGCCAGCCGAACGCCTCGGAAATCGTCATGCCGTACAGCGATTTCGCCCAGTCGTCATACGGGACGAATGAGTAAATCCACCGTGCCCCGACCACATGTAGCCCGAGAAACGCGGTTAGACAAATCACCGAAAAGGGACTCAACCAGCGGTTGGCCACAACCACTGCTAACCCAATCAGCCCGATCATGGTGGGGACGTGTTGCAACCGGAGTTCCGCGGGATAGGGGGCGTTCCAAAAAGTCGCCGCCGTGGCGATCGCCGTGGCGGCTAGGAGAAGCGACAGCTTCATTCGTGAATCTCGCATGCCGACCTCGTGGAGTAAACGGATGGATGGGGAAGTCGATCGATCGCCGGTCCCGGGAGACCTTCGCAATGTAATTCACCGTTCAAAGTCTCGCAGCTTGCGCGACTTTTTAGGCGACGAGATCGGTGGCCGCAAGAAACTCAAAAAACGCAAAACCGGCAGGCTCCCCCTTTGCGTTTTTTGAGTTTCTTGCGGCCATCTCTGCTCACCGACTCCACTGACTCAACCAGTACTCCTCGAAGTTCGGCTGCGGCTGGGCCGCGATGTGATGTCCCTTCTACACCACTCCGGCGGGGAAATCGACTCTATTCTTTCCCGCATCGCCCGTGTCCTCTACGATCCGTCCGCCCGGGTGGTGAACCCGCTGTCGGGATGAGTGTCTGGGCCTCTGAGTTTCTCAGAGGGGTCGGTTCAGAGTCAGGTTTTCTCGGGATGCAGGATTTCATGGCCAGTCAGGAACGAACCGCTCGGATGGAGAAGATCGTCGCATTGTGCAAGCGGCGGGGGTTCATCTTTCAGAGTTCCGAAATCTACGGCGGTCAGAACGGGTTCTGGGACTACGGCCCGCTGGGCGTGGAGCTGAAGCGGAACGTGCGGCAAGCCTGGTGGCAGGACATGGTGGTCGCCAACGACCCGATGCTTCCCGACGCGGCAGCTCCGTGCGGGTTCAACATCGTCGGGATCGAGACCTCGATCATCATGCACCCGCAGGTGTGGAAGGTGTCGGGCCACTACGACCTGTTTGCGGACATGATGCAGACCTGTCGGCAGTGCAAGAAGCTGTTCCGTGCTGATCATGTCTGGAAAATGGTCAATGAGGCTGAGTGGGCACAATCGTTACTGGAGGCAACCTGCTCTCCCTATCCGGTCGCGGAGTTCCTCAATTTTGACGCATCAGCTGCAATGAACTGGGCGAAAAGGTCCGGGAAGAAGCTCGCGCCGGGACTGGCGTTGGTTCGCAATCCAGATGTGACATTGTCATGGCTCGTTGAAGACATGGGTAAGGCGGACTCTCCCTTGCCCCTGAGTGTCAACGCTGTGTTGCAATACCTCGCGACAGAGCAGAAACATCAGACCGGGTTGCAGACACCCTGTCCGCAATGCGGTGGTGATCTCACCGAACCTCGTCAGTTTAATCTGATGTTCGAGACGAACACCGGGGCGCTGCAGAGCGCTGAGAACAAAGCCTTCCTCCGTCCCGAGACCGCGCAGGGGATGTTCGTCAACTTCAAGAACGTCCTCGACTCCTCCCGCGTTCGCATCCCGTTCGGCATCGCCCAGATCGGCAAGAGCTTCCGCAACGAGAT
>JAYSVZ010000046.1:0-2794 GCA_043718305.1 Planctomycetota bacterium
GAGTTGGAGTCGGCCGTTGATGCGAACACGCTCGGGGACGACCTGCGTCATGCGGGTCTCAACTCCCGGGAAGCCCTGCAAGCCTTGGCCGATGCCATCGAGCAACTCCCCGAACAACAACGTGTCGCCATCACGCTGTACTACACGGATGGACTGCGGCTGCGGGAAATCGGCGTGGTCCTGAACCTCTCCGAAGCCCGCGTGTGCCGCATTCTCCAAGCCGCTGAAGAGTCCCTCCGTCGCGAAATGCGGCGGAGAGGGCTCCTCGAATAGTGTCCCACTTGTGAAGTCGCAGAATTCGTAAGAATTCTGCCGTCCTGCTAGTTCAAGTGAGTGGACCACAAGTCATCACGTTTCACCCCCCGGAGTCGATGTCCATGCAATCCCGCAGCCCCCATCCGATCTTGCAGCAACATCGCATCCTCCGGGAGAACCGTCCAGTTCGAGTCGGCCTTTCGGACTCGTCGGGTTGCGACGAACACCCCGGTGCGACACCGTCCGTTCGGCTCATCCCCGATAACACCCACCCGCAGGCGATCGAGGTGATCTGCCTGTGTGGTCTCCGTCTGGAAATCGAACTCGTGTTCCCCGTTCGCGACTAGGTCAGCCATCAGCTTTCAGCCATCAGCCAGAAACCCCAACAGAACCTTCTGGCTGACTACTGAAAGCTGACGGCTGACCGCAACCAACACTTCACATCCCCATCGGAGTTTCCCATGCCTCGCAATCTGTTGATCCTGGCCCTGTTGTTATCCGGGACCGGCTGTTCCGCGACTCGACCGCTTTTGAGCACCATTGTCGTGACTCCCCCGAGATTGTCCTTCCGCCAGATGCCCCGTGAGGACTCCTGGCATTGGACCGCGGTCGGTGTCACGTATCAGTCGCCAGCCTTGATTCCCGCGCCCTGCGCGCCATCACCAGTCCGCTCTATGGAACTGGTGACGTTCTTCGAGGGGGACGAATGTCTCGCACCACTCTCCCCGAGCGGACTGGCCCCAGCGGTGACGACGGTTGTTCTCGCTCCGCCGGTCTCTGCCCCGGCCCCCACTGCACCAGCCATCGTGCATCAGGAAACCACGAGCCGTCCAGAGTCGGCCCACCGACCGGTCCCGAGTGTCGCGCCGGTCCCCACGGGGATCACACCCATTGTCCAGGCCGCAGTCGCCGCCACTTCCCCGTCGGAGGCTTTGGTTCCACTCGCTTGCTCGCCATCACCCGTCCGCCCTGTGGAACTGGTGGCGTTCATCGAAGAGGACGATCGCCCCTCACCGTTGTCCCCGAGCGAACTGGTCCCGTCGGTGACTCCAGTCGTCCCCGTTCTGCCCACCATCGTGCATCTCGATAACGCGACCACTCTCCAGCCAGCCCTCCGACTGATCCCCAGTGTCGCTCCGGTCCTCTTAGGCGAGCGGCAGGAGACAGTATCCCGTAGCAGAACTCGTCAGAGTTCTGTTTCTGGCGACTCGCGCGAAAGTCTGACGACTTCCGCTACGGTGAGTTCACTTCTGCCGCTCGCCTTAGAAATCACACCGATGGTCCAGACCGCGTCGACATCGACGCTCTCGGCCCCACCCGTTCGTGTGGAGTCCCCGTCTCCGTCCGAATCCGATTGGAATCCGACGACTCGTGTCGCGCTCGTGAGTCCGGTGCAGACCAGCCCAGTGATCCGATGTGACCAGGCCGAAACCGCCCTTCCGGAAGTTCGTCCAGTCATGCCGGTCGAATCCCTGCCCCAGCCGGTCTTGGTGCCATCTGATATCTCTGAATTGCTTGCCGAAATCCGCAATCAACGACAGTTGATCGAGGCTCTGCAACGCGACTTGACGCGCGAGCGGTCCGCAGACGATGCGGCCATCGAAGAGCTGGAGGCCGCCGTCGAAAACCTACTGGTCCATACCGAGACCGCTCAGCGTGAGCTGCCCACCACCCTGCGGAAATGATGCGGACGCCCGCCCATTCTCCCGATTCACCGTTCCTCATCAGGCGTGTTCCGATGCCCCCGTCACCCCTCAGCCGAAGATCGCTACTGCTCGCGCTGATGACCGCGTGTGTTCCCATCGTGGGGTGTCGGCAAACGTCCCGAGTGCCTACACACACTTGGGTTCGCGATCCCTCTGACGCATGCGAAGTGTCCGCCATCCCGACGATGGTCCTGCCCACCTTGGGGGAAGGCCCGTGGGATCTGCGACGCGACTTTCATCGGGCCCTCTCCGCGCAGCTGCGGAAATCGAAACGCATGAAAATCGTGGCAGGAGAACTGTCCCCGGTCGGGATAGCCTGTGCTTGCTCTCCCAGCTCGACGACCTGGGACGAACAACTGGAGACGCTCGGCCACGTTCCAGCGATGCAGGTCGTGGTTTCAAAAATCACCTTCTTACAGCCGACCGCTCCGATCAAACTGGGGATCGTGGTGGAATTGAAAGATGTAGCCACCCGAGCCACCTTGCGGCAAGTCGAAGGATTGTGGGATACCCCCCGCTGTCCCCCGCCCGCGCCGAAGAATTGCTTAGGAAAACGCGTCGCCGAGCCGCCATGGAGTAGCGAGCTGTATAAGATCAGCCCCCGACATCTCCTGGAACAAGCGGCCCAGGAAATCGCAAAAGACCTCCATTGGACAGACACGATCGGCCCGATAGAGGTCACTTGTACCGGGGAAACGGAAGCCACTTCGACTCGATGAACTTCGGGAACCGATCACGACTTCGGTTCTCAAATCAGCGAATAACGACTCAGGGGTAACACCCTGGCCCCACCAGTGGCTATTGCCATCCCATGGAGTGGGTCGCCCTCCCCA
>JAYSVZ010000451.1:0-4683 GCA_043718305.1 Planctomycetota bacterium
CAAGCTCTGCTTGGGACTGCATATCCCCGAAGCTCCGCTTCGACGCCGGAGAGGTGGACTCGGACCGACTCAAGTCGAGATGAGCGAGATCACGGATCGCAATGCAGGCGAACGATGTGGGTGGCTCGGCGAAGCGGAGCTTCGAGGATAGGCGTTCCCAAGCCGGAGCTTGGGAACGAGAGAAAAAGCAGGACTGAACACCGATTCGGAGACTGCGCTCGCAGGGGACATCGCCACTTTTCGAAACACCGTCACCCGGCGGGGGGGCACTGTCGATCGGGCGAATGGGGTGGGGGCAATGGGTGAAGTGTGCCACTGGCGGTCGCTCTGGACCGCCAGTGTCTGCGAAGGTGGCCGGAGCGTGGAACCGTGATTCCCCCCCTTGAGTCACTCCACACTGGCAAGTCCAAGCCTTCGCCAGTGGCACCCGGCGTAGCGTATACCGCATCAACTTCCCCATTATTGCAAAGAAAGCGAGCTATGAACGCGTTGGGCACTTTTGTTGGCGGCGTGAATGGACCGCCAGTGGCTCCCAAACCGAAGTTGCTGATCGGTTGCGGTCCGTAGATCGTACTCGGTATGCTCAGTTGCTCGGGGGGCTCATGTGTGCTGGCTCTGGAACAGCGAGAGTGAACATCATCCAGTGAGAGAGAGACTGCTGTGGCCCAGAAATCACGATACAAAATGCGGATTTCTCGGCTAACTGTGGATAAGCTCGGCGTGAAGCTCTACGACCGGGTCTCAGCAGTCATCGCTGAATTGATCGCGAATTGCTACGACGCGGATGCGACCAAGGTTGAGGTCGTGGCTCCAATGGATGAACTCTTGGCATCCAAGAGCGGGAACATAATCACCGACCGAAACTACTCGATCGAAGTTCGGGACAATGGTTGCGGAATGACTCCCGATGAAGTCAATGAGTTCTATCTCGTCGTGGGTGCAGAGCGCAGAAACGATCCCAAGCGAGGCGACCGCTCGAAGAAGTACAACCGAAAGGTGATGGGCCGGAAGGGCGTCGGTAAGCTGGCACCCTTCGGTGTGTGTCAGCATTTAGAGATCATTTCGTCCGGCGGTTCCGAGGTAGATGGTGTTGATGAAAACGGTGTGGCCGCGAAGGGCTTCCTCTCCTCGCATCTGATTCTAAAACGCGCCGAGATATTGTCGGACACGGACGAGGACTACTTTCCCGAATCCGGCGCATTAGACGGAATCGTGCGAAAGACTCGTGGCACAACACTACGACTCACAGTCTTCGATCATCGTCGCGTGCCAGCAATGGATAGCCTCGAACGTCAATTGTCCCAGCGATTCGGCGTCACATCCAAGAACTGGAGCATCAAGCTCAGTGACTCTCTGAAGACGACGGGTTCTCCTACCTCGTCATGTGCGGTCGGTGAGTTCATCATTGATCGAATGGACGGAACGATCATTCGGTTCGAGGAGTACACCGAGGGTGGCGAGCAGAAGTATCGAACGATTGGGCCGGACGGGATCGAGATGGCGAACGTGCCCACCGGATTTACGCTGGACGGCACGTACTATCCACTGACGGGGTGGATGGGCTACTCA
Source organism: Planctomycetota bacterium (assembly GCA_043718305.1). Lineage (GTDB taxonomy): Bacteria > Planctomycetota > Planctomycetia > Planctomycetales > Planctomycetaceae > TH-plancto1. The sequence goes on from JAYSVZ010000451.1 coordinate 1,570, forward strand.
CGTCAGCCTTACAAAGACGACCTCATGGCGGGAGTTCGCATCTACTGCCGAGGAAAGATCGCGGCTCAAACCCACATTTTCAACATGAAAGCCGGATTCACGGGTGAATATGACATCCGTTCTTACTTGGTCGGACAACTTTACGCAGACTGGCTCGACGAGGCCGAAGACCTGATCCGGACTGATCGACAAGACATCCTCTGGTCTCACGAGTTGGGCAGAGCATTTGAAGCATGGGGCCAAACGACCGTCAAACAGATCGGAGCACTCACACGAGAGCCTCGCCGAAAGAAGGCATGGCAATTGTTTCAGGAAGCGTCGAACCTCACCGAGCGAGTTGAACAAGCGTTTCCAAACGATGCACAGAAGGACATTCGGGATAAGACCATTCGGATTGCCAAGGTCATTGCTCAAACGAGCCGAGAAGATGAGCTTCAAAACCCCGAACAAGTGGAAGCCATCGTTGGTTTGAGTCTCTTACTCGGTCCGCACATCACTCTGGATGAGAAACTGCGTGAAGCGGCTGAGGAGAACGACGATCCGCTCTCCGTCATTACGACAATCTTGCGAACGGCACGCATTGCTGAGCTCTCAGCGTTCGGGCAGATTGCGGACGATCGAATCAAGGTCATCAAGAAAATCGAGCAGCTGAAGGATGATCCCGACACCCTTGAAGCCGCATTCCAAAGCCTCATTACCGAAGCGCCTTGGCTCCTCGATCCTCAGTGGTCGCCAATCACAGCGAACCAGAGTTTTTCTACACTGAAGGAGGAGTTTCAAAAGTTCTACAAACTTGAGACCGGCAATGATCTGGCTCTTGAGCCGTTCGAGAGCAACACGAAGCGAGCCGACTTTGTACTGTCCAATCAGGATAACGTTCTTCAAATCATCGAAATCAAGAGACCACACCACGCTCTCCAGAATGATGAACTTGATCGCCTCAACCGGTACATGGATCTGATGGATAAATTCCTCGGTCAACCTGGCAATTCCAAGTTCAAAGATCTCTTCCCAAAGTTCCACGTGACTCTCGTTTGCGACAAGTTGGCTCTCCAGGGAGTGCATCGCACGGCATTCGATGGATTAAAGACCGAGAAGAGGCTCACCCACATTAACTGGAAGACATTCTTACTGCGGACGAGGAAGATGCACGAAGCCTTCCTAAACGAAGCGGAGAGGCAGCGGAAGAATGTCGCAAAATAAGTCGAAACACCGGCCGCTGACCGCATGCGACATCTTCGCAGGTGGAGGAGGGTTGACAGTCGGTCTCAAGCGAGCTGGTTTCGCAGTCGTATCGGCTGTTGAAATCGAGCCTCACGCTTTCGCAACCTACAAGGCAAACCACAGCGAAGTCACTGTGTACCAGCAGGATATCCGGACTGTTGCTGGCATTGATTTGATGCGTGTAGCCCCCTCCGGGCGGCTAGATATGCTTGCGTGCTGTCCTCCATGCCAGGGCTTTTCTAGCCTCACTTCGAAACACCGCCGCGATGACCCGAGAAATGTACTGGTGCGAGAAGTGGGCCGAATCGTAACGGAAGTACAACCACTTACCTTGATGATGGAAAATGTTCCCGGCTTGGCTGCAAAGGGTAAGCCGCTTTTTGACGAGCTTATTAAACTACTGGATGACAACGGCTATATTCCGACATGGGATGTGCTGCAAGTTGCTGATTATGGCGTTCCTCAAAATCGCCGTAGACTTGTTCTGCTTGCAGGAAGGGGATTCAAAATCGATCTTCCAGCACCGACACATTCCAGGGACGGCAAGGGCGGCTTGCCGACCTGGAACACGATTGACAATGTCTTGAAAGGGCTACCCGAGCCAGTCACCCTCAATGAGGCAAAGAAATGCGACGGACCGATTGCTGCGAAGTGGCATGTCGTTCGATGCCTCACTCCCCAGAACATGCGTCGAATCAAGCAAGCACAGCCTGGGGAAGCATGGTGGAATGGAATCCCAAAACGGTTGCGTCCCGTATGTCACGGATCCAAGATCGCTGGATTTAGCAATGTATACGGTAGGATGAAGTGGGGAAGCGTCTCACCTACGATCACGGGTGGATGTACGACGTTTAGCAAGGGCCGGTTCGGGCATCCAACTGAGGATCGTACGATTTCAGTGCTGGAAGCAGCTTTGCTGCAAACGTTTCCTCATGACTATTTGTTCGACACTCCATTCATGGAGCATGCATGTACGATCATTGGCAACGCGTTGCCTTGTGACTTTGCAGCCATCGTTGCTCAGAGTTGCTCGGATGCGATCAGGCGATTTGAGGCCCCTAAGCGTAGGCGAGCAGGTGGCTCTGTCAGTGTGTCCCCGCAGCCAATCGAAGAGTGATCCTGAGTGTGCAGAGTGTGTCAAGCGACGGTGCTATGTCGTTCTTTTTGCTATCGGGTGTGATTCATCCCCGGCGGGGTGGCACTTTCGGACTGGCTGCTGTGTTCGTGAAGTGGTGATTTTGGGTGCCACTGTCGGTCGCTTCACGCCGCCAACGAAATTGCAAAACACGATCACACCAGGTGCCACTGTCGGCAGAGACTCCACAGTCGAATGAGGGCTGATTTGGGGTAGCACGGGCGGTCGCTTTGGGCCGCCAGTGTTGACGTGCGTGAACTGTCTCCCTCGATGTTGTTGGTCCCCCCACACTGGCAAGTCAAAGCCCTCGGCTTTGGCACCCGGCGTGCGGCGAAGCAGAGCTTCGGGGATATGCAGTCCCCAGCGGAGCTTGTGACTGAGAGGGGTGAACAACCCCTCGATGTCACGTTATCCCGCAGGGATTTCAGCCCATCGCCGGTGGTCGAGCGCAGCGACACCACCGGACAGGTGGCTCCACATAACAGTCTATCCCGAAGGGATTGCAGCCTTTCGATGGCGATCACCACTGGGCCGCTGGAATCCCTTCGGGATACAAGAGCCAGTCGCTCTCTCTCTCCGGTGGTGTCGCTGCGCTCGACCACCGGCTATGGGCTGCGACCCCTTCGGGGTGGGTTTGGCATCCGACACACGGCCTCGCGAGCGGAATGCGAGTCGCGGAGCGACATCGCCGACGGGTCAGCCTCGGAGCGCCGCACCGAGCGTGGACTCACAGGCTCTCAGCACACCGGCCTGCA
>JAYSVZ010000452.1:0-1633 GCA_043718305.1 Planctomycetota bacterium
TTCATCGACGCGATCTCGAAGATGGAACGCTGTCTGGCCGAGTTCCGTGTGCGGGGGGTGAAGACCAACATCCCGTTCCTGACGAACCTGCTCAAGCACCCGACGTTCATCGAGGGGCTCTGCACGACGCGGTTCATCGATGACACGCCCGAACTCCGCACGATCCCCAAGCGCCGCGACCGCGCGACCAAGGTGCTGTCGTACCTCGGCGATGTGATCGTCAACAAGAATTCTTTGGTGAAGGGTCGCCCAGCCGCCACGCGGTCGATTGCCGCTCCCCTCCCCAAGTCGACCCGTTTGCCCGGAGACAAGTCTCCGCTTCCGACCGGGGCGCGGCAGGTCTTTCTCGATCAGGGAGCGAAGGGGCTCTCGCAGTGGATTCTCAACCAGAAGCAACTGCTGATCACCGACACGACCTTCCGCGATGCCCACCAGTCGCTGCTGGCGACGCGGGTCCGGACGTTCGATTTGCTGCAAGTCGCTCCGCTTTACGCTGAGAAGCTGCCGCAACTCTTCTCGATGGAGATGTGGGGCGGGGCGACATTCGATACGACGATGCGGTTCCTCAAAGAGTGCCCGTGGGACCGGCTGGCCGAGATGCGGGCCGCCTGCCCGAACATCCTGTTCCAGATGCTGCTGCGAGCCTCGAACGCCGTGGGCTACACGAACTACCCGGACAACATCGTCCGCGAGTTCGTCAAAGAAGCCTTCCAGTGCGGCAACGATGTGTTCCGCGTCTTCGACTGCCTGAACTGGGTGCCCAATATGCAGGTCGCGATGGACGCGGTCTGCGAGGCGGGCGGCATCTGCGAGGCGGCCATCTGCTACACCGGCGACATCACCAACCCGACTCGCACGAAGTACGACCTCAAGTATTACGTCAATCTGGCCAAAGAGCTGGAGAAGATGGGCGCTCACATTCTGGCCATCAAGGACATGGCGGGACTGTGCAAGCCGGAGGCAGCCGCCACGCTCGTCAAAACGCTGAAGCAAGAGATCGGCATTCCGATTCATTTTCACACGCATGATACGAACGGCATCCAAGCGGCCAGCTACCTGCGGGCCGCGGATGTCGGCGTCGACATCGTCGACTGCGCGATGGCCCCCCTCTCGGGCGGCACATCACAACCGAACCTCAACACGCTGTGCGAGTCTCTACGGTTCCAGGCTCGCGACCCGGGCCTCGACACGAAGACCCTGGATGAGGTCGCTGAATACTGGCGGTCGGTGCGGCAGTTCTACACCGCCTTCGAAAGCGCCCCGCTAGCGGGGACCGCCGACCTGTACAACCACGAGATGCCCGGCGGGCAGTACACGAACCTGTTCGAACAGGCTCGTTCGCTCGGGTTGGAGGACCGCTGGAGCGAGGTGTGCCGCCTGTATGCCGAGGTCAACCAGATGTTCGGCGACATCGTGAAGGTCACCCCGACTTCGAAGTCGGTCGGCGACATGGCGCTCTTCATGGTCGCCAACAATCTCACCTGCGATGAGGTGCTCAACGGCACCCGCGAGCTGTCATTCCCGGAAGGGGTCATCGACCTCATCAGCGGAGCGATGGGCCAGCCTCCCGGCGGGTTCCCACTGCAAGTCCAGAAGCGGATCCTCGGCGATCGCAAGCCGTTCACCGGGCGAC
>JAYSVZ010000453.1:0-1623 GCA_043718305.1 Planctomycetota bacterium
GCAAAAAACTCAAGAAACGCAAAAGGGGAGGACTCTTTTTTGCGTTTCTTGAGTTTTTTGCGGCCACCACTCTTCGGCAACGCCGGTCGACATCGCCGCCCGCGATACACCGTTCGTGCCTCGGGAAACCAGCGCACTACCCAATCAGTTCCGAAATCACCCGACCGCCGTTGACGAGCGGGACCGGTCGACCGAGGGGATCGGGGTACTCCTTGTCCGCATCGATCCCCAGCAGCGAGTGGATCGTGCGGAGCAAGTCGGAGACCCCGATCGGGTCATTCGTGGGATAGGCGGCATGTTTGTCGGTCGAGCCAATGACTTGCCCCGGCTTCACTCCGCCGCCCGCAAATAGCACCGACTGGGCCATCGACCAGTGGTCTCGACCGGCCTCGACCGTGATCCGAGGGGTGCGCCCCATCTCGCCCATCATGACCACCAAAGTACTGTCGAGCATGCCCCGTTGTTCCAGGTCCGTGATCAATGCGGCGAAGGCCTTGTCGGCGGGCGGAATTAAATCTCCTTGAAGACTGGGAAAGCAGTTGAAGTGGACATCCCAGCCGGGAGCGTCGATGCCGACGAACTTGCACCCCGCCTCGATCAGTCGCCGACCCAGCAGCGCACTTTGTCCGATCTGGGTCATGCCATAGGCTTCGCGCACACTGGCCGGTTCGGATTGCAGATGAAACGCCTGCCGGGCTGCGGGTGAGGTGATCAATTCGCGAGCCCGTTGGTAGTACGTGCTCATCGCAGCCGCGCGACCGACTCGCGGAACACTCCCCTCCAATCCGCTGAGCAGTTGCTCTCGCAAATCGGATCGCCGCGTCGACAGGCCCGCCACGCGGCCCAGATCGCGGACCTCAAAGTCGGGCTGGCTCGGATCGGCGTCGATCACGAAGGGAGCGTACTCCGCCCCAAAGAAGCCTGGACCGCCAGCGGACATCGCTTGCGGGAGGTTGATGTAGGGGGGCACTGCTCCTCGGGAGGTCGAAGCTCCCAGTTCACGGGAGACGATCGAGCCGAGCGATGGGAAGAGTTCGTTCGTGGGAATCGGGTACTCGCCATCGGCGAACGTCGGACGCCGCCCCGTCATGACATAGTGATACCCCGTGGCGTGTCCGTTGTCGGTATGACTATGGCTGCGAATGATGGAGAACTTGTTCGCGAGCGGAGCGCAGTGGCGACAATGCTCACCGAACTGGATGCCGGGGAGAGCCGTGGAGATGGCGTGGAACGGACCGCGGATTTCGCTGGGTGCCTCGGGCTTGGGATCCCACATATCAATCTGCGGTGGCCCGCCTTCCAGAAAGATGAACAGGCACGCTTTGGTCTTGGCTTCTGGCTGACCAGAAGCAGCACTGTCGTCAGCAGCCCGCAGCAGATGTGGGAGCGACAGGCCCCCCAGGAGCGATGTCGCTCCCAGTCGCAACGTGTGGCGACGACTGACCCCGTTGCACAGGCGATGAGCGTCTCGACCAAACTGAAAGTTGAACATGGGACCTCCCGAGGAAAGCTCTCGCTTCCCTCAATGGTTGTACAGGAACTCTTTCGTATTCATCACCGCCCACAAGACATCCTCGATGGCCTGATGACGTGGTGAGTCAGCGACGGAGAAGGCACTCAGAA